>JBDSEJ010000424.1:0-2387 GCA_039920105.1 Candidatus Nitrotoga sp.
CCGGGATGCAATAAGGCTCCGGCCATGGCGAAGTGCTGCCCCTGCCCCAACGGGCCGGCCGGGGCAAGAATACCTGGAATCGCGCCGGACAAATGCCCGAGCAAGCCGTGTTTTTCGCGGTAGCGCGTACGCAAATCCTGCACGGTGCGGATGCCCATCTCTTCCAGCGAGCTGTCGATAAACATGGCACTGTAAAAACCCGGCGCATGGTGCCCTACTTCGGTGAGGATATTGGTATGTCCCAGCATCACCAGCGCGGCTTAGGCCTCAGCGCTGCTGGCAAAACCGCCAGGGTGGCCGGAGGCTTTGGCAGCGGTCATTTGCAGCGTTAAATAACGTAGCGCATCGGCCGCCAACAGTGTTTGATAAGCCGCGGCCGGATCACGCGGATTGCGGATGGCGTGCTGCCCGGCGGCGATCACCGGCTGCGCGGCATATTCATCATGCCCCGGCCAGGGCTCGCCGAAATATTGGATACCGGCACAAAAATCAGGGATATTGGACATGGCGGAACTCCTTATAAAATTTGACTTGCAATCATCATATCCCTTGCTATATTATTTCACAATACGCAATCGTTTTCACATTATGAAATAACGACACCATGAAAGACATCCCCAACAGCTCCATTCAGGTCATAGACCGCATGGCACAGCTCCTCGACGCCATTGCCGCCAACGAGGTGCCTGCCAGCCTGAAGATTCTGTCCGCTGAGACCGGACTGCACCCCTCCACCGCTCACCGCATCCTGGCCGCTCTGGCCAGCCACAATCTGGTAGAACGCACTGAGGCTGGCCACTACCAGCTTGGCGTTAAACTGCTAAGTCTGGGCATCCGCGTTCGAGAAGGGGTTGACCTGCGCCGCGAGGCCCTGCCTATCATGGAGCAGCTGCGCAGTGCGCTGGGAGAAACGGTGAACCTGACAGTACGCGAAGGCGACGAAGTGGTGTATGTAGAGCGCGTCACCAGCAAAAAAACCATACGCGTAGAACAGGTTATCGGCAGCCGCGCCCCGCTGCACGTCACCGCCGTGGGCAAGCTATTCCTCGCCCACGACGGCCGCACCGCCTGCCTGGCCTATGCGAACCGCACCGGCCTGCCGCGTTATACGCCCAATACAATTTGCTCTCAGACGCGACTGTGGAAAGAAGCGCAACAAGGAAGGATGCAGGGCTACGCGCTGGATAATGAAGAAGCGGAAACAGGTGTCGGCTGCATCGGCGTGCCGGTATTCGATGCAAGCGGCCACATGGTGGCAGGGATTTCTATTTCAGCGCCGGTTCAGCGCCGCCGTGATGACTGGATTTCTCAGGTAATCGAAGCAGGCAGGCAGCTTTCGGTGCGACTGGGGCATGCCTAATTTTACTGTGTTATCAATCACGTTTAGCCCCGCCATTTAAAGTCGTGTTAGCGGCGCAAACGCACCGCGTTCTTACTAAGTTTCCACTAGGCCAAACGATTCCTCCTCCTGCTCGCGGTGGACTTCGCGCAGAAAAATTCTTTGTCGGTGTCTAGTGCCATGATCGGGGTCTGGTGAAAATAAAACCAAATTAACAAAGGGTAACATGCCGCCAATCATAGCCCGGCAGCCAACTCGCCCACTTGCCTTGTGCATGCGGGGTTGATCACTTGGACACTGTTCAGTGCCTATAATGACGAAAGGTGAAGCAGAGGGATTGATCTACGTCGCAAGGTCGAGCTTTAAGGTTGTGGCTTCATTTCATTCAGCCCAACTTACCGCGCTTGACGTTAAAGACAGCATCTACCTGGCTACATTATTCAGCGTGCTCTGAAATCGTTAATTTTTGACCAACAACTCCAGTATAAAAAACCACTAGCTTGACAGGAGTCGAACCAGGATTTCGGCCATTGTGAAAAGTATTTATTACCTCCGCCAATGCCTCACCTGCTTTTAGCCGTTTCAATGCACCGTTTTTTAGCTGAACTTCCAGCTCACCCTCAAGCACTAGTCCAAATGATGAAACTGGATGCAAATGCCAGCCAGTTTCGCCACCAGGCGCAATTTCTATAATCATGCCAGTAATTTCAGGCTTGCCCTCAGGATAAATAATTGTTTTGCCATCCCAACTAGTATCGGTCTTCAATATGATCGATGCTTTAACAGCAGAGGACGTCTCAATAGCGAATGCAGTTGGTTGGCAAACCAAAGCCCAAACAACAATGCAAAAATAATTGGCAACTTTCATGAAAACACCTCAATAACAATAATAGAGCGCGCCCAGCTAAGAATGCTGCCAAGAACGCGGCGGCAACGGCGCTTGAGCCAATAAATTAGCTCGTCTAGCCATTGCAACACTTTTAAAATCAGGAGGTCAGCCAGATACAGATAGCTCTTCTAGTTCATGATAGGGCTGCGGCTGAGAGCA
>JBDSEJ010000425.1:0-1796 GCA_039920105.1 Candidatus Nitrotoga sp.
GTGTTATTGACTTCCACTCTTGCCGCAGCAGAAGTTCGCTTTTTGGAGGCATACCGAAAACGCGCGCCCGTTACGATTTTTGATTTGCGCGAAATTTCATCACGACAGCCAGAATGTGCGGTGATGACCATCATCGCCTCCGGCCGACCTCGCTTTCCTGATTATGCTGCAACGGAAAATGAGAAAGGGGCGCGTGACAATTTGAAGGAAGTTGTAGACGACATTGGCTCTCAGGAAAGGGTGGAGATGGATGCCCTGTCGCTGCGCGAGCAGGCTAATCACTTGCAAAAGCACTTCCCTCGCGCTGCATTCGGAGACCGACTGCGCTTTTTTGGCGCTCATGGTTTGGAACAGGAAGCGCGTGCCGCCGAGGTGCAGATACGGCGCTGGTTGCTTGCAGGTAAGAAAAACATAGCTATCGTCGCACAAGACCGCATTGTGGCAAGGCGTATGCGTGCTTTGCTGGAACGCGCTGAAATACTGGTATGCGACGAAACAGGCTGGAAATTCTCAACGTTATCCGTGAGCACGGTGTTAATGCGTTGGCTGGATGCGCTGCAAAGTGATTTCTACTATCAGGATTTACTCGATCTGCTCAAATCGCCATTTATTTTTGCCGATCAGGCCGAGTGTGAGCGTAAACAGGTAGTGTATCAGCTGGAGCAACTGGTACGCAGGCACGGAGTGATGGCGCATCTTGATACGTTTCTCGATTTGGCACAGAGTAATGTTGAGATGCGGGCGGCTCTGATGCGGTTGCGTCAGGCATCGGAGGTTTTGCATAACAAAAACGATACGCTGCCCGGCTGGTTACGAGCGCTTTACGCGAGTCTGGAGACACTCGGTATCGTTCACGGGTTGAAGATGGATGATGCCGGTATACAGTTGTTGCAGTTGCTGCAAAACTGGCAGCGTGAGCTGCATGCCGATACTACGCGCGTTAGTCTGACCGAGTGGCGGCATTGGTTGGCGCAGCAACTCGATGCGCACACCTTCCGTGATTTAACTATCGATAGCCCGGTTTTACTCACCCACCTTGCCGCAACGCGCTGGCGCACTTTCGATGCAGTGCTGATACTTGGTTGTGATGCCACACATTTGCCGAGTACTGACAGCAGCGGGCGATGGTTCAATGATGCGGTACGCACGACCCTTGGTTTACAGACGCGTGAAGTGCATCTGGCTCAGCAACATGATGACTTACTGGCATTGCTCGCTATGAATGACACCATATTGGTTACCTGGCAAGCCAGCAAAAGCGGCGAAGAAAATCTGTTAAGCCCCTATTTCGAAATGTTACGTACCCTGCATGAGTTGGCTTATGGAGACGATTTAACGATAAAAAAAGGGGAATGGGATAAGTTGCTTGAAAGGTCGCAAGTGCGCAGTGCTGAATTTCCACTGCCCCCAGCGGCTGCAATGCCTACGCCAGTCGCGCTGCCAGGCCTTATTCCGAGACGTATTTCAGCTAGCGGTTATAACAGCCTGGTAGCTTGTCCCTATCAATTTTATGCCCGCAATATTCTGCGCCTTAATGAAATGGATGAGGTGCGTGAAGATGTGGAGAAACGCGATTATGGTGAATGGGTACATGACATTTTGCACCGCTTCCATGAGCAATATCAGGTGCTGAGTAATCAACTGCGCGTCGATCTGGATTCGACCCTGCTACGCATTAGTATCGAGATTTTCTCGCCTGCTGTACAACGCGATTATTTAGCGCGTGCGTGGCTATTGCGTTGGCAGCAAGCAATTCCCTCATATCTGGACGAACAGTTAAAAAATGAAGCGGATGG
>JBDSEJ010000426.1:0-2378 GCA_039920105.1 Candidatus Nitrotoga sp.
AGATCTACCGCAAGTAGCGGAGACATTAGGGCAGGTACGGGCGTTTGGCGCCGCCCGGCTCGCGGAAGCCGAGCATTTAGTTATCGCCCAGCAATCCGGTACCGACCTAGACAAAGAAACACTCTCCTTAACCGACCGCGCAACGATGGCATCTTTAATCTCGGCCTTGACCACCAAAACCAATCAAGCGACTAATCAGTTAGGTAAAGCACAGTTCGAGGAAACACGAATTAAACACAAAATTGCAGGCAGAGATCAAATCGCTGAAGAACAAATCAAGCACCTTGCCGGTCTGGCCGCCGCAGAAATCAGCAATGCGCAGCGGCTTCAATTCAGTTCCGCAGAATATGTCAAGCAGTTCACTGCCAGTATCAACGACCAATTCAACTTGATTGATATTGCGATGGTGGCGCTGAACGACGAGTTGCAGCTCAAGGTTGCGAATCTGCTCAAGCGATCATTGACGCTGTCGGGTGCGGTTCTCGCTTTCATCATATTTGCAGCGATTATCGCTTTTCTGATAACACGAAATGTCACCAACACAGTACGTTTATTGCAGCTATCGGTCGAAAAGGTGCGCAGCGGAGATAACACTGCACTAGGCTCGATTGAAGCGAAAGACGAGGTCGGCGATTTAGGGAGGACAGTTAATCAATTGCTAATAGAACGCATGGCGGCGCAACGCAAAGCTGAGGCAGAAACCGAGGCGCTCAACGACTCGGTGATCTCGCTCCTGCAAACCATGCAAAAACTTTCAGAAAAAAACCTTACAGCCAAGGCGCATGTCACGCAAGATATTGTGGGAACGGTTTCTGATGCAGTAAATCAGCATACTGAAGAGACGAGCAAAGTGCTTTATCGGGTAATGCAAATCGCCGGTCAAGTGGAAAATTCCTCGATCAAATTGAAAGGGCAGGCCGATCAAGTGCAAACGATCGCCGCAGTGGAACGCAAAGGCGTCGAAGAAATGATTCGCGAGCTCGCTACTTCAACCGAAGCCATGAACAATGTGGCACAGCTCACCGCAAAATCCCACATTGCATCTGGTGATGCTACCCGTTCAACCCTTTCTGCGCTCAATGCCGTAACCGGCACAATGAAGGGCATGAACTCAATTCGTGAAATGATTGCCGAGACCGAGAAGCGAATTAAGCGCCTTGGCGAGCGTTCGCAGGAAATCAGCGGCATCGTGAATCTGATCAATACAATCTCGGAGCGCACACATGTACTTGCTTTGAACGCTAGCGTTCAAGCTGCGGTCGCAGGAGATGCCGGCCGCGGTTTCGCTGTGGTGGCTGAGGAAGTTCAACGTCTTGCCGAATCCTCTCGCAACGCTACAGCACAAATTGGTACGTTGGTGAATAACATTCAAATCGAGACGAACGACACTATCAATACAGTTAATAAAACCATCTCTCAAGTAGTGCAAGGAACCGAGTTTGCAGAAAAAGCTGGTGTTCAAATGGCAGAAACACAGAAGGCAACAGATAATCTGGTGGACTTAGTCCTGCAGATCGCCGCGAGCCTGGAGGTACAGATAAAGAGTGCAGAAATTCTGCAAAACAGAGTCGAAGATATTAGCCGTAGTGCAATTAAAACAGAAGAACAGATCTCAACCCAGACGGCTGAAACCAACATTCTCTCCAGATCCGCCGAGCAATTGGTGAAAACGGTGGGCGTATTCAAGTTACCTAGCGCACAAACCCTAGGATTTTCGATCATGGCAGAGCGTACGAGCACCATACCCAAGCTCCAAGCGGTTATTTAAGCTTGCCATGAGGGCAGCACGCTTGTGCCGTCGTGCTTCGATCTGAGGACAATAGATATAATGCAAATGAGCGATTTCATCGAAGCGCTTCAAGCCGAAATCGAAGAGGTGCGCACCGATCTTGCCGGTTGGATCACAACGATCTGTTCGGTGGCCACCGAGGACCCTGCATTCGGCGATGAACTCGATCAATATGCCAATCAGATCGAACGTACGGCATCAACCTGCGGAATACTGGGGCTACGCGGTTTGGAGTCCTGTTGCACTCAGGTGCAGGAATGCCTGGTGGTTACTGTAGGACTTAATGCGGAAGAGCGCGGCGCGGCGCTAGCCTTCTTTGATCTCTGGCCCGACCTTGTGCTCGCATACCTCGCTGACATCACAAGCTTCGAATCCGCTGAGCAATTGGCAGCACATTTTTCCCTGCCTCCCTGCCCGGCACCCTTGAATGCCGAGCGCAACCTTGAACTCATTATCGATCTCACTGCCGAGCCAGTATTAGCGGCGAATTTGCGCGCCGAAGCAGAGGCCGAGGAGCTGGAAAGGCCTCGTGTGGCGACTGATGAAGACATTTCTCTATCCCTGCCAGCCGATGTTGACCGAGGCGTGT
>JBDSEJ010000427.1:0-1718 GCA_039920105.1 Candidatus Nitrotoga sp.
CGTTCCTTATTAATAATACTGACCGATGAGATAATCTAAAAATTGTTAGGCGTCACAAGTCCAATCTTCACCCTAGGTTGCGCTATGAACGTCACACCAAGCATGAGTCGAACTCAAAGCCATGGGAGACCTGAAGAAAGAAGAGAACAGACACCGCATTGCACCTTGTCCTGAAGGGCCTTGTCAAAGGTAGACTACCGCACATTCTCGGCACAAAGAACGAGTGACTTACAGGAAACTGGTGGGTAGCGCGTGTGAATTCATCGGTCGCTTTTTGCTGCATAGTTTGCCCAGTGGTTTCAAGCACATCCGTCATTACTGTTTGCTGGGAGCTGCGCACATGGCTGCCAATCTTGCCACCGCACGTGTCGCGCTGAAGGCTCTGGCCCCCGATCCCATCATGGTGGAATCAGTTGATTGAAGCGTGCGCCGATGCGACGTATGGTGCGCGAATACGCCTCGATGGTCTTGGGCTGCAAACCTTTGCGCTTGAGGTGCTTGAAATGTGTTTGGTACTGCTGGTCGAAGTGCGATTGAGTTGAAATGATGTGTTCATGCTGGTGTGTCCTCACGATTGTGTGCAAAA
Source organism: Candidatus Nitrotoga sp. (assembly GCA_039920105.1). Taxonomy (GTDB): domain Bacteria; phylum Pseudomonadota; class Gammaproteobacteria; order Burkholderiales; family Gallionellaceae; genus Nitrotoga. The sequence goes on from JBDSEJ010000427.1 coordinate 587, forward strand.
TCAACCCCTCAGAAAACGAGGGGACGAAGATGCAGCATAAATCGTGGCATCGCAGTTTGGGTTTCCTCCGCGATGCGGCTTCGTTCAACAATGCATTCAAACGGTATGCGTTAAAGCACGCCTTTTAATTTTTACGTTAGCACGATATAAACCTCCCCAACTCTCAATACACTATAGGAAAGATTATGATCAAGGCATACGCAGTTTTAGAAGCCGGTGGCAAACTAGAACCATTTGAATACGATCCAGGTTTACTGGGTGATCATGATGTGGAAATTGATGTGGACTATTGCGGTATTTGCCACAGTGATTTAAGCATGATTAATAATGAATGGGGCTTTACACAATATCCGTTTGTACCGGGTCATGAAGTAGCTGGTCGCATTCATTCTGCGGGCAAACATGTAACCCATTTAAAAGTAGGCGATCGTGTTGGCTTGGGTTGGCATGCTGGCTACTGCAATACCTGCAATACCTGTTTAGAAGGTGATCACAACTTATGTGTAAACGCACAAGCCACCTTGATTGGCCGCCATGGCGGTTTTGCCGATAAAGTCCGTGCCCAAGCCACAAGCGTGGTGCGATTACCCGATACCCTAAGTAGTGAATCTGCCGGACCACTTTTTTGCGGCGGTGTAACCGTTTACAATCCAATGAAGCAATTTGATTTAAAACCCACCGCGAAAGTTGCTGTGATAGGAATAGGGGGGTTGGGGCATATGGCCCTGAAATTTTTAAATGCCTGGGGCTGCGAAGTGACGGCATTTACATCATCAGAATCTAAACGCACTGAGGCCATGGATTTAGGAGCTCACCACACGCTAAATTCACGTGACGACAAAGAATTGGCAAATGCAGCTAACAGCTTTGATTTAATTTTATCCACTGTTAACGTGAGCCTAAATTGGGAAAGCTATGTACAAACGTTAAAGCCAAAAGGTCGTTTACACTTTTTAGGTGCGATTTTAGAGCCCGTAGAATTGAGCGTATTCTCGTTAATGGGCGCACAGCGTTCGGTGTCGTCGTCACCTGTTGGCAGCCCAAGTACCATTGCACAAATGCTTGAGTTTGCTGCACGCCATGATATTCAACCGGAAGTAGAAGTATTCGATTTTAAAGATGTGAATGCCGC
>JBDSEJ010000428.1:0-2502 GCA_039920105.1 Candidatus Nitrotoga sp.
GATAACACTGATGGCGCGGGATTAGTTGCTGACATCGAACGTAATCTTGAATTTATATTGCAGGGCAAGCGCGTATTGTTAATGGGTGCAGGTGGTGCGGCGTATGGCGTGGTATTACCGCTACTCAATGCCGGTGCAACTATCACGGTGGTGAATCGCACTGAGGACAAGGCACACCAATTGGCTGCTTTATTTGCCGCGCACGGTTCCATCCAGGGTAGCAGCTATATTTCACTCGCAGGTTCGCAATTTGATTGTGTTATTAATGCGACATCGAGCAGTTTAGCAGACTCACTCCCACCTTTGCCGCGAGGTGAAAGCGTTCCCCCGATTCCTTCCCCTAACGCATCTATTTCAATTGAAGAAAACGCGAAGCGTGGGGGAATTTTCGCGCCTAATGCGCTGGCCTACGACATGATGTATGGGAAGAAATCTCCTTTTCTACTTTTCGCTAAAGAGCAAGGCGCAGCGCGGCTTGCGGATGGGCTTGGCATGCTTGTTGAGCAAGCCGCCGAGTCATTCTTTCTATGGCGTAACGTACGCCCCTATACCGCCCCCGTCATCGCCAAGCTGCGTTTGATTTAAGCAATTCGAAGGGCACGAAATGAAAATACTTTGGTCGTGGACATGGCGCATATTTGTAACGCTGTTGCTACTTTTATTGCTCTATCAATTGTGGATTTTTGCGCACATTAACTGGTGGGTAAAACATAACCCTTCCACCAGTGCCTTTATGGATCAAAGATTGTTGATGATGCAAAACAAGCATCCGGACGCAAAGTTAAGGCATCAGTGGGTATCCTATGAAAAGATATCCTCTAATCTAAAACGCGCATTGATTGCTTCTGAAGATGCCAAATTTATCGACCACGAGGGCTTCGACTGGGAAGGCATCCAGAAGGCTTATGAAAAAAACATGAGAAAGGGCAAAGTCGTAGCGGGCGGTTCTACCATCAGCCAACAGTTGGCAAAAAATCTATTTTTATCCACCAAACGCACACCATGGCGTAAGGCTGAGGAAGTACTCATTACCGTAATGCTGGAACAGATGATGACCAAGCAACGTATTTTTGAGATTTACTTGAACGTCATAGAATGGGGAAATGATGTGTTCGGTTCGGAAGCTGCTGCCCGGTATTATTACCGGGTCAGTTCATCGCAACTTTCTGCGGCACAAGCTGCCAAACTTGCCGCTATGGTTCCTAATCCGCGTTACTATGATCAACATCGTGAAGCAAGAGGCATGCTAAGAAAAACGGAGATTATTCTAAAACGTATGAATTCTGCAGAAATTCCTTGAGCTTTTATTCAATACACTACGGAAATAAACCAAGTTATTCATCGTTATATTGAACAATCGAAGGTTTCAAACCACAAGACATAACTGGTGCATTTATCCGGTGACAGTCAAGAATGCTTTGATATATGCTGAAGGAATCATAAAAGTTTCCTCTCCCCCTTTACCGCTTACCGTAAAGACAATTTCATGCTCCTTATTTTCTTCCAAGTAATTGCGCGAAACATTAATTCCTATGTGTTCATAGTGAGCGCAAGTAGTGTAATCACAAGAGCTGACATCCCGTGAACTAAGTGTAATGTTGAGACTATTTCCTTTTGAGTCAGACGCTGTATCGTAAAAACGCCAATCGCCATGGTAGTAATCAATGACGTAGATCTGATAACTAAACCCTCCACTTTCATCCGATTTCCATGCGCGTAACAAAACTGTGTCTAGTATACCTCTAGCACTGTTTGGCCCCCTAAAGCTTGTCGTTTGCTTTAAATCGTCATGTTGAACACTGATTGTGCTTGCAATGGATTGAACATCATTCCAATTAATTTTCGGCTTTGGCACATAACTGAGTCCCGTCTCAGCGCATCCGGCGAAAATGAAAACGCCTGTAATGAGCATGGTGATTGTTAAAGTTTTCAATCTGCTTCTCCTTGTTGCGAATGTCTATGATAAAAGTTAAGCGACATCATGCGCTTAACACGTATAAGTGGAGATTCGTTTACTTTCGCTTTAAGGAGTTAAGAATATTACGATTAACTCACGTCTTTTGTCGATGAAGTATTGCTTAATACGGCGTGTAAGATTCATTAAATCAGGCGTACCTTATTTCCATGCCCAACTGCACAGAATAGCATTATCTCAAATTTTGGTAATTTCACCCAAGAGCCAATAAAAAAGCTCACGAACATCGTTTGTTGGCAGTAAGTCAATGGTTCGACGAGGCATATCCGAAGATTGCCATGCGGCCATATTTAGAGTGGCGAAGTTCACTGGGATAAAAACGGTACAGTCAATACATGCATGTGAGCATGACTTTGCTCCCAAGGAAATGCACTATAGACCCAGCACGATTAATAAATAAATGTATGTGATTTTCGATGTCTACGAGATAGGGAACAAGAAAATTCCCGTAAGTAGTCGCAAAAGGCTTTGCATGAGCAACAAAACAAGGGCGCGCTCAATAACCAACCGCAATACCTTGGAGGAGG
>JBDSEJ010000429.1:0-7553 GCA_039920105.1 Candidatus Nitrotoga sp.
TCTGGTTCTTCACATGCTGCCAAGGTGAAGGTTGCCTTTTTCCTGCCAAAACAAAATTGCGGAAACGCTGCTGCGCAACGTTTTTTGTTTTGGCAAATCCTGCAAGGATCCATTCAGTTGTCAAGCACGCATCACTTTCATCAAGTCCAGCCGTTGCACGATAACTGCTCCACCGCCAGTCTTTGGCACTGCGCACCATCTGTGCCCGTACCGGATTCAAAGCAATATATCGTGCCAACTCCAGCAGGTAGGTATCTTTCTGCACCAATATGGCCTTGTACCGCCCTTGAAGTACATGGCCAACACGCCCATGCCGCCGATTAAAATATTGCGTGTAAGTGCCGTTAAGAAATTTCATGCCCCTTGATAAGGTTGGCTTACTGGTTTCGATCAACAGGTGGTAATGATTGTCCATCAGGCAGTAGGCGTGGCAGTACCAGCTGCAACGATTCACCGTATTCTTTAACAATGCCAGAAACTGCTGACGATCTCCGTCATCACTATATATATCTTGGCTAGCATTACCACGCGCTGTCACGTGATACAGCGCACCGGAGAACTCAATGCGTAAAGGTCTTGCCATCGGCATATCCTATGTGTTTGGGTTTGTCACAAGTTAATAGACTCGATACAGATGTCAAATGTAAGGCCTGACCCTCATGGTACTGCTGTTAACTGCTTGGTAAAGTAAATAAATAAAACCAGCTTCGTCGAGAAGCAGATACCCTGAAGTCGGCATCGCCCCATGCTCACAATGTTTAGTCGAGCCGGATCATGAGATCAGTTTGGCCTTTCGTACTCGGCAGTGGCGCTGTAGCCAACATATGAGTAAAAACTCACGCCTTGAGTGCCACCTGTATGTTGTGAAGGCAGATTTAAAGAATCAAAGGGAGCGGCTCAAGTCCATCCCTTAAATTCTGTTTATCCGCGTTTCAATAGCGTCCCTGTGTCTTGTTGATGTAATTTGAAAGCTGCTGGGTTTCCTGGTTCATTCGCATTAAGTTGGAGTGGGTAACTCTGAATAGTGCACGCATTACTTTATAGGCCAGGCGAGGGTGGGCATCCACCACTGTGTCAAAGTCCTCCGGTGCGAGCGTATAGACTGTGGCATCGCCAACCGCACGCAGAGTCGCCTTGCGCGGCGTCTGGTCGACAAATGCGCGGGTACCGGCGCACTCGCCGGCAGTCATCGTGTAGACTGAATTCTGCTTGCCGTTCATGTCGACGCTGAAGACGGCAAGCCTGCCGGAGGCAAGAATAAAAAGAGACTGAACGGCCTCGCCCTCGCTGACAAGCAATTCACCATCCTTTAACTGGCGCACACCCATTATCTCCGCCAGGATCGTGGCTTCGTCCTCAGTGAGTTCCGAACATACCGCTGATTTGCCGATTAGCTTGTAGTCTGCCACATTGCTCATTTCAAAATGCTCCTTTTCGTGTTTGCCGTCGAATCAGAAGTGTTGCCGCGTGTTTATTATAGCTGAAGGGCATCAACATGGCGTGATAACGGAAAAATGTCGCTTTGCATGCTCGACATTCAAGACCGAGGCAACACCAGGCTGCCTGCCATTTACAATAAGGATATGAAATTTTAAGATACATTTTAAATGTATCTGAGGTTTTCAGTCGTAGCCAATCTGGAAGTTTATGTCGAAGGGCCTTAGAACCCACTCCTGATCGACCATTGTGTGTATCAGTGACCACCCGTTTGTCAGAAATTTCCCCTAGCCATGAGTGTGCTTGTGTGTTTGGTTAGAATCAGTATAAATATTCAGTGGAAGGTGAAAAATTTTGTTTTTTTTGCGTGTGGGTGTGACTTAATCCGGATTTTCTGTGGGAGTTAGAACAATAAAAATTAGCATTGACCAGAGAGAGGCGGTCATAGATACTATAACTAGTGTGGTTAAATTTCCAACGCCTTGTCCCTCACATAAAGTAAATATATCCTTGAAATAACAATTTGTTACGGCTAAAGATGACTCCTGACGAATCCCCAGCCGCATCTCCCTCCCAACCTCAGACTTCCTTAGTACGAAAAACTTTGAAGTGGTTCTTCTGGCTTAGTCTAGGCTTGGCGAGTCTTGTCTTGGTTATCGGCCTGTTATTGACCTATTGGTTTCCTTCGAACATTGTACGGCAACAATTGGAAGTTCAGATGTCAAAGCTCCTCCAGGGCACGGTTAAGATTCGCTCCTTATCTTTCAACGCCTTAACGGGCTTAGAAGTCAGAAACTTGGAGTTTCGCAAACCCGATCAACCTCCTTTGACATTTAAACGGCTCACGCTGGATTATTCCCTGCCTGAATTACTTAAGGGCAAGCTCACTTTCAACGAGATAGCTATTGAACAAGCCAACATTTCATTGGATATTCCTGAACTCACCAAAGGCCCTCCTTCGAAGGAGCCATTTTCTTTAGCCGAATTCCTTTCCAACTTACCCATAACAATCGACCTGAATACGCTGTCCTTTCTTGATAGTCAGGTGAATGTCATCGTTTCGCCTGATTTGCAAGTTAACTTGTCGAAATTAAATTTACGAAGTTCAGGAATGATCTCATCTGATAAAACCAACCTCAAGGGCCAGCTCACCATTGGCCAACTGGCTCTGAATTTCCAAGGGAAGCATGCACAATTGCCCTTAGATATAATGTTCAACACGCAACTCGATCTTCCCAAGAAGCATCTCAATCTTAAGGAATTAACTCTTGTCTCGGATCCGGCATTGCGCATGACCTTGTTTGGAACCATCAGTAATTTATTCACAAAAGATCAGATTCATCTCTCTCTGAAGGACACACAAATCAATCTCGAATCAATCATGAAGCTGGCACAAGAGTTTGTACCACCTGAATGGGCCTCAGCGACTGTAAAAGGTTCGCTGTCTCCCACTTTTGCTATCAAGGGCACCCTACCGGACGGTCACTTTCTGGGAACAGTCCAGGTGGGCCTTAAAGGCCAGGATTTGCAGGTGAATCTCCCATCGCTGGCACTCACTCTTGGACCGACCTCTCTGGACATCCGGGCTGAAGACGTACGTGTCCAAAACAACCAACCAACCGAGGGAACTTTGTCCGCAAAGGTTTCTTCTCAAGATATGGCGTTTGAATCATATGGCATTGAAAACCTCGACCTCACTCTGGCCGGAAACGCTCTTGCTACTGGTCTTTTTTCAGGCAATCTAGGCATTAGCGGCACCACCACCATTCCTCCTGATATGGTCGGGACACCCGTTAAGTTGCCTTTTAATCTCACCCTTGATACCAGCGGCAATCATCAAACCCGTCATCTTCAGGTAAAGAATTTAAACGTCGACCTGAGCTCCTATGGCACCATGCAGCTGAAGGGGGAGTTGCAACCCCATCCTTCTCCCAGGAAAGGAATGGATGCTTCTCTTGAAGCCCGTCTATCGCCAAAGCTTAACGCCTTAATCTCCCTTCTACCCAAGGATCAGCTTCAGGGACTCGTGCTCCAAAGTGGGGGCGAACCGGATACGCTCGTGCTTCAAGCCACTGGATCGCTGCATCCGGATTTTCGTCCAGAATGGGCAAAACTCTCCGCCGCACTCAAAGTTCCTTCCCTCCAGGCGAAATTAAAATCTTTGAACGCGAAAGGCACTGCACAGCAACTCGCTTTCCTGATTTCTTCAGACTACCAGGAAAAAAATGGTGCTTTCCAGGGAACAGCAGAACTTTCCTCAAACCTTTCCAATATTCATGCAGCTGATAAGGTAACAATTGGAACCGGCCATGTGAATCTGAAGTCTTCCTTTCAAGGCAATCTATCGCCGGCATATAAACCTACCAGCCTGCGATCACAAGACCAGCTTCAGCTTACGCTCGGAAATCTGAAGTACCAGGATCCTTCTCTAACAGTTGCCTTTCCCTCGCTCATACTGTCATCCAAAACCAAGGAGGATGTGTTTAAGCAAGATTACCGGCTGGAGAACCTGCGGGTGACCAGTAAGAACATATTGGATATGGACGTGAAAGGTCGCTTTAGACAGGCGAGCCAACAATTTGATGTGGATCTGAAGATTCCCCTACTTCATGTGGGTAACCTTCTCCCTCGTTTATCGGGACCACTCATGAAAGGCGTTGAGAAAATCAATCCTAAAGGACGAGTCAAGCTGGCCCTGCGAGCCGCGGGTAAAGTTCCCCAAGCTGCTGATCTCAAGAAATTGACTCTTCCATTGAAAGTTAATGGAAAGCTAACGCTGCAAGGTATTGAAGGAGCCGTCGCGGGGTACCAGATTCAGGGAGGTAACGGCAGCATGACGGTAGCTCATTCCCCCCAAGCGACCCCTCAGACCCAGCTCACGACTGATTTGACGCTCAATAAGATTCACTTGCCGGATACCCTTCCGATCAGTGAGTTAACGGACGTCTCCCTGCAAGCCAGAATGTTGGCCCCCGATCTCAATGAAATTCAGATAGCCCCGATCCATTTAACGTCCAAGGGTATGGATCTTTCCCTTAAGGGAGCGGTGGTGGGTCTGCGTGAACTGCAGTCCTCCACAACGCCTCGTGGCACCCAATTGGCGAAACTTTTTGCTCAGCTACAAACCCGTCTGGCTGTGGATGTGGAATCCTTTCAGGAAGCTTTGCAACCCTTGGGGCTAAAGGGGACAGGAAAGGTGATAGTCAACCTGTCCCTGCTCAAAAAAGAAAAAGGAAGTCTTGACGCCTCTGTGGAGGTCGGCGCCAAAACACTCTCCCTCACTCATAATGGTACTGAGCTGCATGGCATTAACGGTGGGATACAGTTCAGAAAATCACTGATCCCTACACTGGATGGACTCAAGGAACCACCGAAAAAACAATTCCAACCTTCCGACCAGATTGCCCAACTAAAGTCGTTTTCCCGGAAAGGACAGATCCTTACTATTGAACGTCTCCAGCTCGGGCCATTTACGGTCAGGAACTTCTCAACCAATTTGGAGTTTGAACAACAGTCTCTCAAAATGCAAAATCTCGCCATGAATCTTCTGGGAGGAGGGATAGGAGGCAATGTGATCATCGCCGCCGAACATCCCTTGCGTATCTCAGCTGGGCTTGAAGTGGCTAATCTCGATGCCAACCAGCTCTTCATGACGGAATCCAAAATTAAGGGCGATAGCAAAATTGCCGCGACCATTGGACTCACCACCATTCTGCAAGATGCTACGGGAGCTGTGGATTTAAGCCGACTGGAAAGCAACCTTCACATTACGCATATCGGTAAAGAAACGCTGGATCGCCTCCTCGTGTTTATGGACCCGGAAGGAAGCAATCCGACACTTTCCAATGTCCGTGCCAAATTAAAATTCGCGAATCCATCACGGGTGACGGTGGAAGTGGCCAGAGGCCAGTTGAATCTGATGATTCAATTTCAGGGGAGCTTGATCCCCACAGTAAAGCTGGATCGAATTCCGATCGCCAAGATGAAAAACATCGAAAAACTCACCGCTGCTATCCCAAACTGGGAAGACCTGGCGAAGGTGTTGAAATTGATCGGGGCAAAGACCTATTCGTTGACGCCGGAAGGAGAGGTCGTGCTTCAGTAATTGCCAAGTCTCCTGACTAGTGTCATGCTGAGCCTTACGAAGCATCTCGCGAAGTCGTGGCATGGTTGGGATGGGTTCAAATTCTTCGTGGCGCCTGCCCTGTGTCAAGCCGAAGGGCTTAGAGTTACATTATGAGGGTATCGTCAAATGCTTTTTTGATTTGATCAGATAAACAATACCCTACCATCATAAGGAGCCGATTTTTCATGTCCCATCTCCCAATAACACCCCATACTTTAATACACGCGTTAGAAGTCGATCCGAGAAGCCGGATCATTGCGATCATCTTTCTTGTATTAATCACCGGTTGTAGTGGACCCTTGGTTGGCGTCACCGTGATTGATGAACGCACGGCATTGGAAAATCAGGTGCTCGGCACGTATCAAGAACTTAATCAGCAAGTCATGTTGCTAGCGTCCGTTCGCTATATTGATCCGAAGGGAAAATTAAAACAAACCCAGGAGCTTCCTCCGGGTAAAAAAAACGTTGTGCGTGCTCTGCAACGCGTGTCCTTTAACAAGGATGATCTCAACCGTTATAAATCCATGGGGATTTTCGGGGAAAATAATAAAGGTGGTATCACCCTCCTGGAGCCGGAAAAAGTCGAACTATCTGGTCGGGCGTTTGTCGATAATTTGATTAAGGAAGAAAACGAGGACCGTCTCATCATCATGAGCCGGATTATTGAGACCAACGAGACCCTCTCTTCTACAGACGCGCCACGTGTCCAAAAAATGTTTGCTTCTCTCAATCGGGATAAAGCCCTCAAGGGAGAACGCATTCAACTGGATAGCGGGAAATGGATTCAAAAAGAAGCGCAAAAATGAAAACCTCACAATACAGGGCCCTGAATGTTCCCTTCAATCTTAGCCCTTCACTCCAAGGGCGAGGGATGTTTGAGATTGCCTATGAGGAACGCTTAACCTTTTTCTTATTGCCTGTCACTTCATTGACCATACATCGTTGCATCCACTTGCTCTGTTTTTTCCTGTTTCTTCTTGGAGCCACATGTGCATTTGGCTCGCCACCGCAACGGCTGACCACGCATCCCGCTTTGGACTATCAATCAGCCGTTTCTGCGGATGGGCAGACCATGGCCTTTGTCTCCATGCGATCCGGGAATGCGGATATATGGATCCAGCCACTTGGACGTGCTTCCCTCTCGCTTCCGCGACAGGTGACCACGCATCCGGCCAGTGACCAGGAACCCGCGTTGAACCGGGATGGCACCCGGCTGCTATATGTGTCGCATCGATCCGATCCGCGCGGCGATGTGTATCTCCTGGATCTAATTACCGGTAAAGAGGAACGCCTCACGGATTTAAGCAGCGGCGATGCCTTTCCTCAGTGGAATCAAGAAGAAAAGGGATACTTCTATCTCAAACGCGATCCGCTGCTGGGCACGTCAGCCATCTTCCGGAAATCTTTTTCGAACCAACCAGAAGAATTGATTGTGCCGCAAGCTACCAGCTTTTCCGTAAATGCCCAGGGACAGCTCGTGTATTCAAATGGCACACAACTGTCTCTGATGAATCTAAAGGACAACAACTCAACCCCACTCAGTCAAGACGGGAATGTTCTGGATATCTGGCCTGTATTGGATCGCCACCTGGTTGCGCCAAACACGAACCAACCACTCTTTTTTACCCGATATGAACAGGATACCAACGGTGATGGACGGGTCGATACCGATGATGAATCGTCAATTTGGATGAAGTATTGGGACTCGCAGTCGCAACAATTCCAAGGTGTTTATCGGATCACTCCGGCACATAAGTTTCATATGTACCCTGCCGTTTCGGGGGATTTTTTGTATTACTCCGATTTGAAAGCCGGAGATATATTTCGGGTCGATATCCCCGCGTTCCTCAAAGACTATACCAACCTCGATCAAGCCAAAACATTGGCGACCACTTATCAGGATCTTGGCCAGTCAGATTTGGCGCTTCTGGTCCTGACCAACATTTCTCATAATCTCTTAGCCCAACAGTCATCCGACGCACGAGCGGAA
>JBDSEJ010000430.1:0-4178 GCA_039920105.1 Candidatus Nitrotoga sp.
AACCAGAACCAGTGTAAATGGTAACACCAGAGGCACTGGTTAGTGGATCATCACCCAATGCTGCATTAGAAAGAGAGGATGCATCCATGGACGCATCCGGAAGAGCTATGGATGCACCCTCTCCACCACTCTTCATACCGGCTGCAGGGGGTTTAGCACACGCCACTAAAAAGTGCATTAGCAATACGCCAATCACTATCTTTCTAACAATTTGAATTATATTCATAATATTAACTCTCAAAAATTGCAACATTAAATGCACTAATGTTAGCAGCATACTTCCTTGGCTTGCTAGAGCATAACCATATTAATCGCTTAAAACCTAAAGCAATGTGTCGCCAGATACTATCTGGCTAAATATCAAAGTCTACACTCATACTAAAAAGTATCGAAATAAAGCCCACTTACTTAAGTGTCTCAAGTCGTTTCTTGGCCTGATCAGCTACTTTAGTTCCGGGAAAGTTAGCGATTATTTGATTGAGTGTTTTCTTAGCTCCAAGTACAGCCTTTAGTTGCTGTTGGCTCTCTGCAATACTTAACATAGCGTCTGGAACATTAGAACTGGAGGCATACTTGCTAACTAACAGTTGATAACTATCCAATGCATTCTTGTAATCTTTCAACGCAAAATAGGCGTTACCCATCTCATAGTGAACATTAGCCAAGTGTTTCGATTCAGGATACTTTTTTATAAATTCCTGGAATGCATTAATGGCATTCTGATGATTACCAGCTATAGCATGGCGATTCGCCAAATCATAAACATGCTTTTCCAAGGTGATCGTATCTGTTTCCACAGCATTCCCATTAATCTTTACAGGCGAAGACGTAGGAAGTACATTGCCACCCACAGCCCCTTTAACAGTTTGAGGAATAGGAGGGAATGTCCCAAGTGGAGCGGCCGTTACTAGCGCTTCAAAATGGCGCATGCTGGCATCCATACCAGTATAGAACTCTTTCTGCCGTTTCTCCGCTTCTTGCAAGTTACGCAACAGATCTTCGTTCTGGCTACGCAATCTGCGTAACTCTGTATTCTGCGCGTCATCAATCTTCGTTTGCAGATCCAGCATTGTATTGGTTTGTTGCTTGCTGGCATCTGCCTGTAGCTGCTTCGATTCCTGCAAGCTATGCAGTAAATCTTCGTTCTGCCCGCCCAGCCTACGTAACTCAGCATTCAATGAATCTACCTGCGCTTGCAGCTTGTGGATAGAATTTTTTTGTTGCTTGCTAATTTCTGCCTGCTGCCTTTCCACTTCCTGCACGTTATGCATTAACTCATCGTTCTGATCTCGCAACATACTTGCTTCATCAACCTGAGTTCCAATCTTTTTTTTCAGATCAAGAACAGCTACAGTTTCCACATGGCGCATGCGGTTATTTAAATCACTGTACAAATCTTTCTGTTTCCTCTCAGTTTCCTGTAAATTGTGCACAAGCTCTTCATTCTGACTACGCAATTCTGCGTTATGTGCCTCAATATTTTTTTGTATATCAAGTATGGAACTAATGTGTTGCCTGTTGGCTGTTTCTTGCCGTTTTTCTACATCATGTAAATTTTGGGTTGATAATTCTTCATTAAGACTGCGAAATTTATTAAATTCTTCATTTAACGCCTGAATCTGTTTTTTCAGTTCAAGCGGAGATATAGTTTCAAAATTTCTTATACGATTATCCAAATCGGTATAGACGTCTTTCTGCCGTTGATTCGTATCCTTTGATATGTGATCTAAATCTTCATTCAGGCCCTGTAGATTACGAATTTTTGTGTTTTGAGCCTCTATTTGTAATTGGAGATCCAGCATAGCTTGAGTTTGTTGCTTGCCAATTTCTTCCAGGTTAGAAATAGTCATCTTAAACTCTTCTTGTTGCTGGTCGAAGCTAGAATTAATTTGTAGCTTGCTGATTTCCTCTAGCTGGGATATGCGAGTTTTGAATTGGGCTTGCTGCTGCTCAAGCATGGCATTAACTTGTTGTTTGCCATTTTCTTCCAAGAGCGACATCCGCTCATTAAGTTGCACCTGCTGACCAAGCAGAGAGTTGATTTGTTGCTTGTTGGTTTCCTCTATTTGGGATATGCGGATTTTGAATTGGGCTTGCTGCTGTTCCAGCAAGGCATTTACTTGTTGCTTGGCATTTTCTTCCAAGTGCGACATTCGCTCATTAATTTGCACCTGCTGACCAAACAGAGAATTGACTTGTTGCTTGCTGGAATCCTCTAGCTGGGATATGCGGATTTTGAATTGGGCTTGCTGCTGATCAAGCAAGGCATTTACTTGTTGTTTGGCATTTTCTTCCAAATGCGACATTCGCTCTTTAAATTGCGTTTGCAGTCCGAGTAAAGTGTTGACTTGTTGTTTGCTGAGTTCATCAAGATGAGATATACGCTCATTAATATGAGCCTTTAGAGCAAGCAAAGAACTAGATTGCTGTTTACTTATTTCGACTTGCTGCCTACTTCTTTCATCAATCTGAGCAAAATGCTCGTTCAGTTGCTTTTGCTGGTCTAACACAGCACTGGTACGCTGCTTCATTGCGTCAAGTTGTTTTGTGCTCTCGATCTGCTGTTTGTTACTTTCTTCCAGCTGTGAAATACGCACCTTCAGCTGCGCTTGAAGGTCCGATATAATACTAGCCTGTTTTTTATTAGCTTCGGCCTGTCGTTTCTCCGCATCCTGAAAATTCTGCATCAACTTTGCATATTGGCCACTTAAGCTGAGCAATTCTTTATCATGATTACTATAAAGATTTGTCTGTCGCTTTTCTGCATCCTGCAAATTGTGAACACGCTCTTCATTTTGCCCATGCAACTTGCGTAATTCAATTTTTTGAAGCTCGACCTGCGTTTGCAGATCATTAATCAAGTTGATTTGCTGTTTGCCAGCACTTTCCAAAGTGGATAAGCGCCCTCCTATTTGACGGATCTGATTGTGCGCCTCATCGTCACTGAATAGTGCAGCCTGAGCCTGCCCTACAACAACACACAATCCTGCAAACAGCAAAGCTTGAAACTTCATGCCTGACTTACTTGCCGCTATATTTCAAGTCGGTGCGGCGATTTTGTGACCAGGCAGCCTCAGTATGAGCATTAGACGCTGGCTTTTCTTCACCATAACTAATCGACTCAATCTGGCTTTCTTTTACACCACCCACTAACAACAACTTTTTTACACCATCTGCACGACGTTGACCCAGTGCCAAATTGTATTCACTACTCCCTCGTTCATCGGTATGACCTTCCAAACGCACTGTTTGATTTTGATGTTCAGCCAAATACTTGGCATGAGCTTGCACATTCCGCTGCTCCTGCTCTGGTACGGCATCCATATCGTTTGGATAAAAAACACTTCGCTTGGCCGGCAATCCGTTCTGGACGCTGAGAGAATCAGAGGCTGCCTCCCGTGCTGCAGCCATTTTAGCATCTCGTGCAGCATTCGCCTTAGCAGCTTTCTGCGCTGCAGATGCATTAGCCGCTTCACGAGCTACTGCAGCATCAACTGCTGCCTGTGCCGCTGCCGCCTTGACGGTCTCCAGTTCAGCCGCAATCTTAGCCGCCTTATCCGCCTCCCGAGCTACAGCCGCTTCGCGCGCCGCTGCCGCATCAGCTGCAGCCTGTGCCGCTGCCGCCTTGGCCGCTTCGAGCTCCGCCGCAACTTTGGCTGCCTTCTCCGCCTCCCGCGCTACAGCCGCTTCGCGCGCCGCTGCCGCATCAGCTGCAGCCTGTGCCGCTGCCGCCTTAGCCGCCTCAAGCTCCGCCGCAACTTTGGCTGCCTTATCCGCTTCACGAGCTACAGCCGCATCAGCTGCTTCACGTGCGGCTGCCGCGTCAGCCGCTGCTTGTGCCGCAGCCGCCTTAGCGGCCTCAAGCTCCGCCGCAGCCTTGGCTGCGTTATCCGCCTCCCGCGCTACAGCAGCATCGCGTGCCGCTGCTGCATTGGCTGCTGCCCGTGCCTCAGCCGCTTTAGTTGCTTCCAGTGCAGCATTTTGTACTTCAGCAGCATGAGCCGCTGCCAGTAATGCCGCCTCTTCTGCTGCTGCTTTAGCCGCCTCCAGAGCAGCATTTTCAATCTCCGCTGCACGTGCCGCTGCTAGTAGTGCTGCCTCTTCAGCTGCAACTTTAGCCGCTTCCAGAGCAGCACTTTCCGTTTCAGCTGCACGAACCGCAGCTAGTAGTGCTGCCT
>JBDSEJ010000431.1:0-4478 GCA_039920105.1 Candidatus Nitrotoga sp.
CGGATTCCAGCCCGCTTCTTTAATCACCCGGTTTATTACGCCCCCAGAGCCACCTCGGCCAAAGATCATTCCATTGGGGCCTTTAAGTACTTCGACTCTTTCTATGTTGTAGATATCGCGGTAATACTGCACATCATCCCGTATACCTGAAACAAAAAAGTCTGCCGTAGAGCGGTTGCCCCGGAAAACAAGTGCATCCCGATTTCCTTCCCCTTGTGATATTCCCATGCCCGGAACATAGCGCACTGTATCAGCCATGCTCTGTATGGCTTGATCTTTTATCATGGCCTGTGTCACCACAGATATTGATTGCGGCGTATCAAGCAGAGGAGTGTTGGTCTTCATTGCAGTGCTTGTATTCTTTACAATGTAGCTAGTAGTGCTCTCTTTTGCTGGTGCAGAGACTACTATTTCGGGTAGCGTAGCTTCACTATTGGCTCGCTGTGAGCTCTTAACGACATACCCATTACCCTGCGCCACAGCTTGCAGACCGCTTCCTGCCAATAATTGATTAAGTCCAGCCTGGACGGTGTAATTGCCTCTCAGTCCTGGTGTCGTTTTCTCTCTAATTTCTGGAGAACCGGTAGATAGATCAATCCTTGCTTGTTGGGCAAAACTATCAAGTGCAGTTTTCAATGAACCCGCAGATATGTTGTAAGTTTGTTCGGCAGAACTGGCAGTCATGTTTGATTGCGCAACTGCGACACCTGACAATGTAACAGTGGCTACTCCAAAGCAAATTAACGCACTATTTATTGCAATGGAGAGCTTAGTTTGGCGATAGTTACATCCAGTTTGGATGTCAGCATGTTTACGCGCCAACGTAGTAATGCATTTGAGGTTACGAGTATTCATTAATTGCCTCTTCAAATTAAAAATAAATCAAAAAAATGCCTGGTACATAATGCACTACTGTTGGTGAATAATTCGGTAACACATAGTAAAAACTATTACATCCTTACGGTGAGTTTGCCATGCCTCGGAGTGAGTATTTTGTCCCCTATTAATTCTGCACCACTGCGAATACTTCATTTAATCAAACACAAAAATGAAATTTCCCAGCAGTTAAGCAATACCTTACTTTGTAATATATTAACATAACAATCATCGCAAGTGATAATTGTTCGTAATTGTATTCTCATGTTAAATAAAATACAAGACTTTGTATTGTCAGATAAGAAATAATTTTAAGGAGGATCAAATTGCCAAAAAGGGATGTTTCTGATCGACTGAAGTTCAGGGATGATTTTTACATACAAAGCATGATAATCGACATGAAAGAAGCAGGTTGTGAATCTTGATGCAAGTCAAGGCATTTTCGAGTGAATTTGCAAAATTTACTGATCGATAGCGGTGTTCGACTCAATATTGAATTAGTGATTTGCCCGATAAAACAAGGCTCTCATCGTGGTCATGACTGATATTATCGTTTTAAAAACTCGGTAGATGCCCCAGCTCAAATATAGTTACTTGAAGCTAATCTTTAATTGAACTCTGTGATCTGGTGCGCGTATACGTTGAGCCCAAGGGTAATTTTGTAGCGTAATACTTTTGGTGAGAGAGTATTTTGTGTCAATGGTAGGCCGCTAAGAGGAAACCGCTTTAAGCGGCACACAAACTAAAGCCCCCGACTTTACCGGGGGCTAAATTCTGTGATTTATTTGATTTATTAATAGTAAAACAAACCCAAATAACCTTCTGCAATCCCTGCCCTGTCCAAATTTGATCTGTCCGAGGAGCAAGGCTGTCTTTTCATCTGAAGCCACAGGAGGCTCAAGAAACTGAGCTTAATATGCACTCATTCGAGCATTAAAATGAGTAATTAGATGTACTCTAAATTACATTTATCCAAGCAGGGTCTGGCCTTTCTGGCCAATTGTCCTTATCAAAACCAGGGGAATTTTCAAATTTATCTTTTGCAACATCAAGAATAAAGCGCTTATTCTCCGTGTCTAATTTTAAAGCACCCCATGGAACAGCAAAATATTTATCTCCCATTCCGAGAATCCCTCCATAGGATAGTACTGCATAAGAAATTTTGCCGGTTTTCATGTCCAGCATGATTTCTTTAATGTCGCCCAGATCTTCATCTGCAAGATTATAGACGTCATCTCCAATGAGCGAACTTGCGCTCATCAATTGAGTGCTTAGCCCCTCAACATGGTTTCTGCTTATATTAGAAGCATTACTGACTTCATCATTCATGTTCTGTTGAATATTCCCTCGTACTTCCAGATCCCTGTCACCTATAATTCGACCGGTTACTTCCTTGACTTCACCTTTAGCTTCTTCTATACGACCTTCAAATTGATCTTGGTTCATAATATTCTCCTGAAAATGATTACCGATATGGCTAGTACTTCGGTGTTGAATAGTGAACGAATTAATGATGTTGGACAGTGCGGTACCGCACTTAATCCAATATTTCATTTTCTACGAGGCAATTATTTGCAAGAACATAACTTTTCGCACAGGCAGGTTCCCGATATCAATATTTTTATTAACTAACTATATAATTATTATAATATTAGGAAGTCTTAATTTGCGAGATCGCAGGCTTTGCAAAGGGATAGCGCATTACACATCTGGTTAGCCGGAATTGAGGAAAGCTGTGAAGTTGAAATAGCTGGAAGAGGTTTTTCTGTTATCAGGATAGGTCAATAATTTGCTAATTGAAAAACTGTGAACTCATTGAATTCTTTTGGCTGTAGTGGTCTCCAATATTTTCTGAAGACATTTAGAATGGCATTAGCGGGGAGTATTAACCCCGCCGTATAAATGAACAGGCCAGCGTTATTTTGCAGTAACGCTAATTGTACTACGCATTTTTTCTCCATATGAAGCATGCGCGCCATTAGCAAATTGCAATGTTAAGGTATGCGTACCCGGAGCTAATTTGATTGTTGTTTCCGTTTGTCCTTTACCGAAATGAAGATGCTTGTCACTACCGGCCGGAACAGCTTCTCCTGCATTCAACTGCTGCGGGACGTCTATCAGCAAATGATGGTGTCCGGTATTTTCTACTACAGCGCCAGCAGGCTTGATCTCCATTCCTTGCACACCCATCACAACTTTAACTTCGTTTCCGACTACGGCGCCGTCTTTGGGTTCAATAAAAAAAACTCGTTGTTCTGGAGATTTAATTGAATCGTGATCGTTCGCTATTACATTATTAGCGTAGCCGATTGATGAAAATAACATAAACATCGGTAACACTAGCTTTAATCTCATTATTTTCTCTCCTAAGTTAAGTGTATCCAGCGTTATAATTTTAACCCGTAAATTAATATTAGCAAAAAATAAATGTCAAAATGTTTAGTTCACAAGGAAGAACCTATGAGAGATTATTTTGTCTACTAAATTATGATCTGATACTCACCTATTCAGTCTTTAAGAGAGTTTAATAAATTTAGGGTGCCCCTAAAAGTTCAAATTTCCAGGCAAGTTAAGACACAAGCAAACATTTAGCGCGGCATGTTTTTGATAATTAGCTATATTTTTCTCGAGCAACGCCGTGTGTGACGAAAATTGGATTTTAAATGTGCCTCTTATATGAGTGCGGATAGAAAACTAAGTAAGAGTTAAATTATGTTAAACAGTTTACGCATTATTAGTTTTGCTGCGAAACTTGGGTTACTAGATTCAAATACAATTAAATAACTCATATTTATTAAGGAGGCTTCCATGAATCCCCGGACTTTTACCTTTCTGATGCCCATTATTGCTACTGGTTGCGCCACTGTCCCAAAGCCGCTGGCAGTTGGCTCATTTGTTGAGTTGACGCCAAGCGAAGCACAAAACGATAATTTTGTAGGTCAGCATGTACGTTGGGGGGGGAGTATCGCAAACACGGAACCAGGCAAGAATGAAACGTGTTTTGAAATAGTTAGTTATCCATTGGACAGCACCGCAAGACCTCTGGAAACGGATCTGACTTGGGGCCGATTTATCGCCTGTGCCCCCGCCTTTTACGATCCAGAAGTTTATGCAAAAGGCCGCGAGGTGACAGTAATTGGCAACATTCAAAGTATTACCATGCGCAAGCTTGGCGAATTCGAATATCGTTATCCACAAATCAACGCTGAAACAGTCTATTTATGGCCGAAGCTTATTCCATACTCGTATTATGGATCACCTTATCCTTATTATAATAGTTTCTATGGGCCATACTGGCACAATGCTTGGGGTCCATGGGGTGGCCGGTTTGGAGGTCGTTACTGGTAGTAAAATTGCTGCTAAACAGAAAGACTAAGCGCATCGGAGAGTCAATATTTCAGCTGAACAAAAAAAGTAGTTCTGGCAGGGATATTGCGTAGAGATAACTCGTAAAAACTGTCCATCCCTGCTAAAACTCTACCTCGCTTAAAACTTTCTTTTTACCCAGTCTGGTACGGATGCGAGTGCAGCAGCCAAACATTCTGGTTGCGTACCCCCTGCTTGAGCCATATCTGCACGCCCCCCCCCTTTTCCGCCCACCT
>JBDSEJ010000432.1:0-1642 GCA_039920105.1 Candidatus Nitrotoga sp.
ACCTATGTTCTCCTGTTGCCCCCGCCTGTTGAGTTGGACGCATCAGCGAATCATCAGGAAATCATCCTGGCGCAAGGGAAATTATTCAAGGTACTGGTTAGTCAAGCCCTTGCCAAGGGCGAGATACGCGATATCAGCCCTGAGCTCGCGTTGTGCCATTTCTCCGGGCTCATGCTCAACGTTCCACGCCTGATTCGCGAAAGCCAATTAACTGGCCCGGCTGTACGCTACGTCGATGACGTTTCTTCTGCGGCCTGGCGTGTACTGCAACCCATGTGAAAAGCAAGCTGTCGACATTGTTGAAGTGAGCTGAAGGTGTCTTGGGTCTTGAGTTTGCTTCCGCTTAATATCCCGTGATCGGCGACCAACCGATCACACCCAACTGGAAGTTAATTAACGATACGAGGAAACAAATCATGAAACACGTTCCATCATTGCTTTTAAATCCCAACATCAATACAGGAGAAGCATCCATGAAAAAATTTTTATCACTCATAGCGCTCGTGCTCTTATTCAACTCTGGCGCGCATGCCGACAACGAGGCAGGCAAAAATTACGAAATCACGGTAACCAATTTGACGAGTGGACAATCGTTCACCCCCCATTCTGGTGGCCACGCATAAAGCGGGTGTCAGTCTTTTTACCGAAGGCTCTCCAGCGAGTCCGGAGCTGGCTATCCTGGCGGAGAGTGGAAATACCGCTCCCCTGGTGGCGGTACTGGGCGCGAACGCGAATGTATATGACGTCACCACGATCCCCGGGCTATTGGATCCTGGCAAGTCAGTGACTGTCAAGGTCAAAATGAAAGGAAAGTTCGATTATGTCAGTATGGCCGCGATGCTGATACCCACCAACGATGGCTTCTTCGCGCTCAACGGCATCCAAGGTCCAAAGGGACAGGAAATACTCTCCTTAGAGTCACTCGCCTATGACGCCGGTAGCGAACCCAACGATGAACTGTGTGCAAACATTCCTGGTCCCGTGTGTAGCGGAGAAGGTGCATCACCATCCGCCAGCGGCGAAGGATTTGTGCACATCCATGCTGGTATTCACGGCATAGGTAACCTGCCCGCCGCAGAACGCGACTGGCGTAACCCGGTTGCCAATATCACGGTCCGACGCGTTCCTTCAAATCATTAGAAAGTTTCGGCAGACTGGTCCAGTCAATGAGCTAAGACTCAAATGGCACTTAACTTAATTCCAGCATTTTGATTCAATTAATAACAACAGGCTGACTCAATGAGTAAGATGGAGTTGCGAAACACCCGTCCATCACCCAAGGAGCCAGCCTAACTGCATGTTAACCACAACACCCGATATTACAACAGCATCGTGTTCGCAAGCAGGCCAGCCCGGTAGATACTCTGTTCCCCGTCAACGATATTTCCCGATTTTTTTGCCTCATGCGGGAAGCGCATAAAACCGCGAATTATCGAACGACTGATTGTTGGCGAACATGCCATGTATCGCGTGCAACAGTTTACGCATCACGGCGCACACCCCCTGCAACGGCGTCTTGCCGTTGGCGATCAGATGTTCGAAGAAGCCCTTTACATGCGGGTCATGGGCTTTGGCGCTCAAGGCGGGCATGTAGAGCGCCTGGCGAATGTAGCGGTTGCCCGCCTTGGATATTCGCGCACGC
>JBDSEJ010000433.1:0-6933 GCA_039920105.1 Candidatus Nitrotoga sp.
AAGGCCTCGCATGTTGTTCTTGCCGTAGATGAGTAAATAGTATTCACGACCTTTGATGAAGATTAAGCAACTGACAGTATTCATAAGTTACTAATAATCCAGCATGATGATGTTTGAGCTTTATTTGCACTGAATAACTTCTGAAATACTCAAGGCAAGAAGCATTTAATGCCTTAGTCCAAATTTCAAACTTTGCTTGGATCGATCAACAAAGGGAATTAAAATAATTATAAGTGCGTGTAATACATTGAAGGGTACTGTTGATGCCATTGTTGACGGTGCAGTTAATTCAGAGGTCACACTTAGATTAGCGAGTGGTGCCATAGTGTATGCTGTTATTACAATCGAAAGTGTACGGTCACTGGGGCTTGTGCCAGGAAAAACTGCATACGCGTTGTTCAAACCATCTTGGGTGCTTTTGACTTTGACGGATGAAAAGTTCGCAATGTCGGCCCGCAATAGGCTATGCGGGACAGTTAGCCGAGTAATAAAAGGTGCTGTAAATACCGAGGTGATACTTGATCTCGGCAATGACAATGCTCTTGCTGCGATTATTACTAATGAATCACAAAACTGGCTTCAATTCTCGATTGGCAAATCAGCATGTGGATTAATAAAGGCTTCTCATGTTCTTCTTGCCATAGACTCGTAAATAGTATTCGTGGCTTTTGATAAAGACAAAACACTGGACGACATTCATAAACTATTAAGTGGGTATTTAAAATGAAAACAAGTGCGCGTAATGCATTGAAAGGTACTGTTGAAACAGTTACTGATGGTGTAGTTAATTCAGAAGTCACACTTAGGCTAGCAAGTGGTATAGCAGTGTACGCTATTGTTACAATTGAAAGTGCACGTTCACTGGGGCTTGTGCCAGGCAAAACTGCATACGCGTTGATTAAATCATCGTGGGTAATTTTGACTTTGGCGAATGAAAAAATGGCAACTTCGGCACGTAACCGTCTATGTGGAACGGTTAGCCGCGTAGTAAAAGGAGCTGTAAACACCGAAGTGGTAGTTGATCTCGGAAATAATAATACTATTGCTGCGATTATCACCAATGAATCACAAGATTTGCTCAAATTCTCGGATGGCGGCCCAGCTTGTGCTTTAATAAAGGCTTCTCATGTAATTCTTGCTGTAGACGAATAAATAGCAAAACCGCAGTACATGCGGTTTTTTTTAATAAGCGTTATATAGCTTGCTATATTTTGAATCAGGCGGTTTAATTAGGGAAAATTATGATCAAAGCTTTTGATTACCCGTTAGGCAGAATTATTAATAAGGCTGTCAATTTTAAGAAAATTAAGAAATTAATAGAGTTGCAGGATCAAGATATTTTCAAAATTAAAATTTCTGAATCGAGGCTTAAAGCCAGTATTCTGGTTTGTAGTTTACTACTGGCATCGCCCTGTTTATTTGCGCAGGAAAATACGAAGTTACAACAGCAAATGGAAGAGTTGGACCAAAAAATACAAGTAATAGAACAATCGCAGGTAAACGCCCAGGCGGATACTTCCTCTGAAGTAAAAAATACGACTAAAACAGAAACATCAGAAGTTAAAGCGCCTGCTAAGAGTCCTGGTTATTATGTTCAATACCGTAGTTCTGGGTTGCGGCTTCAGTCCGAACCCCCGCGATATGTCAAGCAGGCCAACAAGACCTGGCTGAAAGATACTGAGGGTTGGAAAGATGTTGACTGGCTGGATCTGGGCGTGGAAGTCCGGGCTCGCTATGAATATATAAACAATGATTTTAGTAAAAAAACAGAAACGATCGAAGAGCCATTTTCATTACGGTCACGCGTGTATGGTGCAATAAAAAACAAGTTTGATCCGTTGCGCGCCACCTTTGAGTTCCAGGATTCTCGGCGCTATAACAACCAATACCCCGACACCAACTTGCAAGTTAATAAAACTGAATTTATTCAGGCATATGGTGAGTTATATTTTAAGGATGCATTGGGCAAGGACGATCTGGGTACCGATCGACCCATCAGTATACGATACGGGCGCCATGCGTTTGAGTTAACAGATAAACGATTGATTGCACGTAATGAATTCAGAAACACCACAAATAATTTCCAGGGGGTACGAGCTCTATTAGGCTCGCAGAATAGCGATTGGCAGGCGGATTTTTTTGCCTTCAACCCAATCATTCGCCTTATGGATGCCACGGACAAAGCTAATGAAGGTCAATGGTTCTACGGTGCCAAGTTTGATTTCCGCAAATGGTCAAAAGTGGCCACGCTGCAACCTTATTACTATTTGCTGCAACAAAATGGCAGCAAGGTAAAATATGTTACATCTGGTGCGCCTGCCACCGCAGCCGATAAAAAAAATCGTGAAATAAATACTGCCGGTTTGCGTGCATATGGGCTGGTAAGCAATACCGGCTTGGATTGGGACTTGAACTATGTCAAGCAATGGGGGGAAGATGGTGGACAGGATCACGACGCCTATGGTTATAACATGGAAGCTGGCTATACCCTCGGACATGCATGGAAACCCCGTGTTATGGCCAATCTAGGCTATGCCAGCGGCGATAAAAATCCCAATGACAATACCAGTCAACGTTTCGAGCGTTTATTCGGGTTTGCCAGACCGTGGTCTCACAGTAATTATATCCAGATGGAAAATATTCGTGCCGTTAAAGTGCGGGGCGAGCTTAATCCCACCAGTACATTGAAAATTGACTTTGGTTACAGCTGGTATGACTTGGCCAGTGCCACTGACCGCTGGGCTGCAACAAACTTACGCGACACAACGGGAAAAAGCGGCAAGGAAATAGGGCAAGAGTTTGATATCTATGCGCAATTCCCAGTTAATAAGTACTTAGGGATGGTGGTAGGCTATTCCTACTTTATGGCGGGGGATTTTGCCAAAGCGACATCCCAGAAGGTGCAGCCTGGCCGAGACGACGACACACACTATGTGTGGGTAGACGCTACTGTAGTCGCATTTTAATTTAAATAATGAAAAGGAGTTTTACCATGATTAAAATTTTTCACACCATTGTGATCGCAGTAGTATTCGCGTTGGGTGCCAGCATCTCAATTGCTGAGAACATAACCATCGTCGCCGCTTCAAGTATAAAATTCGCTATGGCCGATATCGTGAGTAAATTTAATGCTGAGTATCGCAATGACGAAGTAAAGGTTATATATGGTTCATCAGGAAAATTCGCAGCGCAAATCCAGAATGGTGCACCTTTTGATATGTTTTTCGCAGCGGACGTCAATTTTCCACAGATACTGAAAAAGGAGAACCTAACGAGTACTGATCCTGTAATTTATGCAGTTGGTCGTTTAGTAATTTGGTCTTCAACAACTGATGCTACTAAACTTACACTACAAAAATTATCTGAATCGTCTATTCGTAAAGTGGCCATTGCCAACCCCGACCTTGCACCCTACGGTATGCGTGCCAAAGAAGCGATGAAATCAGCCGGAGTGTGGGAAAATATTCAGGGCAAGCTCGTCTTTGGCGAAAATGTTGAGCATACCGCAAATATGGTAAGTAGCGGGGCAGCCGATGCCGGGATTATTCCCCTTTCGCTGGCACTTAATCCTGCCATGTCTAAACAAGGAGGGTACAGCTTGATTGATAATGTTCTTCATGGGTCGTTGGAGCAAGCCTTTGTAATAACCAAGCGAGCTAAGGACAGTGCGCTTGCGCGGCGATTTGCAGCTTACTTCCAGACCCCCGAATCTCGCAAAATCATGGAAAGCTATGGTTTTGTGCTACTCAAAAAACATTAGTCTGGAAAAATAGATTTTGGAGTATTTGGGACAAAGTTTAAATTTGAGTGCAGAGGACTGGACGGCGATATGGCTTACCATGCGACTGTGCTTGTACACTACTTTAATTTTAATGGTGATTGCAACGCCTTTGGCTTGGTGGTTGTCTAACGGGCGGTCTACCTTTCGAACGGCTGTGCAGGCTGTGGTTGCATTGCCCTTGGTGCTGCCGCCTACCGTGCTTGGGTTTTATCTCTTGATCACGCTTGGCCCGCGCGGTTTTATCGGCGGAACGCTAGAGGATATGGGGCTACATCATCTGGCATTTACTTTTGAGGGGATCCTGATCGGCTCAGTGTTATATTCTATGCCATTTGCCGTGCAACCCTTGGAACAAGCTTTTTCCAATTTGGGGCGACGTCCGATTGAGGTGGCTGCTTCACTTGGCGCGGGTGCAATAGATTGTTTCATTAGTGTAATTTTACCTATGACCAAAAGCGGCTTCATCGTCGCCATGACGCTCACTTTCGCTCACACTATGGGCGAGTTCGGAGTAGTCTTGATGGTTGGCGGCAATATTCCGGGGGTTACACACGTATTGTCAACCACTATCTATGGCTATACCGAGGGTATGCAGTATGACGCAGCGGGCAAACTTAGTCTGATGTTATTGATTTTTGCCTTTGTCGTGCTTTTCGTGGTGTACCGGTTCAATCGAGGGTTTGAGATGGTCAAACCATGACCTTGTCGGTACGTGCCCGGATTACTCACCCAGGCTTTGTTTTTGATGTCGATGTCGAGTGGCCAGCGGATGGCGTCACCGTACTGTTTGGACGTTCTGGCTCAGGCAAGACTACATTACTGCGCCTGATTGCCGGTCTGGAGCGTCCAAGCGACGCGCGCGTGTGCTTTCGTCAAGAAGTTTGGCTGAATGGTCGTCGCTGCGTACAGCTGCATAGGCGCCGAATCGCTATGGTTTTTCAAGAGGCAAGTTTGTTGCCCCATCTGTCTGTACGCGAAAATCTTCTCTATGGTTACAAGCGCACACCAATAGCTGAGCGTAAACTACATCTGGATGAGGTGGTCCGTATGTTGGCAATTGAAAATCTGATTGAACGTAATATTAATAAACTTTCCGGTGGTGAGCGTCAGCGTATTGCCTTGGGGCGTGCGCTGTTAACGAGTCCACGCCTGCTGCTGATGGATGAGCCACTTTCTGCGTTGGACACTCAGGCCAAGCGTGAGATTCTTCCCTATTTCGAGCGTTTGGTAGAAGAGGCGGATGTGCCGATTGTGTATGTAACCCACGCGCCAGCCGAAGTAGAACGTCTGGCAGACAGAGTGGTGTTTCTGCGGGATGGGCGCATCGATCGCGTTGAAACGCTTAAACACACCTTGTCGAGGTCGGATTCACCACTATTTAACGATAAAGGCGTGGTGTCTGTCGTTGAGGGTCAGTTGGGGCAGAAAGAGTATGGATTAACTTCTTTTCATGTTGGCGATGATTGTTTTTGGTTGAGCACCCCTATTTATTCGGATAGTGTTGGCAGATCGCAACGTTTGCGTATTCTTGCAAAGGATGTCGGTATTGCTCTCACTAAGCTGGAGAATACAAGTTTGTTGAACGTATTTCCGGTGACAGTGCAGCGTATTGATGACGCTCGCGAGGGGCACGTACTTATCGGATTACGGTTAAGCGGAGGACAAAATTTGTTTTCGGAAATAACTGCATGGTCACGGGATCGACTCGATTTGCGCAAGGGGCTTGTAGTCTTTGCCATGATCAAAACAGCTGCATTGGCGGAGTAAATACAAATTAAACGAATTGAAACTTAAAATTTCGGTTTTATATTCTGCGCAGAGGTTCTCTATTTTTTTGAATAACCAATGGCACTGTTAAGCTACAGTAGTCAATAAATGAACGCTATTCTTGCCATAAATCAAATTGTTTCCTCGCATTGCTCATTATTGAGTATTGGCAGTGACATCGATATCCTGATAGTTCAAATGAAAATTCTTTAATAATAATATTTTACAAATAGTGGGTGCATGATCTCTCAGTGATTTTTTTCTAGCTTCGGTCGATTGAGTTTGCCACGACACTTAACCAAACTTGGCAAATTATTTATCTCATTCACAGAATGATTGTTCTCCTCGGATAAATTGTCACGCCAATCGTTTGTTATATGTAGTTTATCTGAATGATGGTGTTCTCTCTAAGGAGTCGCGCGGCAGTGTAGGCACGGCTGGATTACGCATATTTCGTCATCGACGAGCGCACCAAAAGCACGAAGAGGGCGAAATCCACTGGGACAGTGAAATAGCGTTGGTACACCGATGGTCGAAGCCGAAGCTTTGCTCCCCGAGGAAAGGCGCCAATGGCCATGGCGGCGGGGGGCATGGCAGATGCTGTTGATGACTGCCAGCGCACGACCCTTGGAGTGGTCATGCGCGAAGTTCAACGCAAACTTGACACGCAGACATTGGCGATTGCCGCAGACAGCGCACATGCAGGCGTGCCATCCAGCCCGCAGGTCATCAGCGATCTCCTGACGTTGCTTGATCGTGCAGAACGCATCCGCACACAGCAGCGCCGTGACAAGAACAAACTCTAAGCACTGCATGCACCCAAAGTGGAATGCCTGACAAAGGGAAAGGCCCGTAAGCCCTACGAATTCGGCGTCAAAGTCAGCCTGGCCGTGACGCATAAGCAGTGACTGATGGTGGGTGCCAAGTGCTTTGCCGGCAACCCTTACGACGGGCACACGAAGTCAGACAATCGCATGGATCGTTGCTGGCTGAAAGGTACTCTCGGTGACGTGCTACACACTCTCAGTTGTGCGGCGGGCTACAACATTCGCTGGCTGTTGCGGGCAATCGTCCGTTTGGGCATCAAGCTGGTTTTTTTGCGCCTGTTATTCGTAGCCATGTTAGCGAGAATCCGCGTCAAACCTCTGTCAGCTTTGCTGCTGGGTTCTCATGCGTGGCTTGGCGGCAAGTCATCGGGATGGGCTAGGTCAGAATCGACTTGTGCTTTGGCTTGATTTGAATTTTGCAGGGGCGACTAAGTAATTCCATTTAGCATTAAAAACAGTAATAATATGGCCATGATAAATCTAGGGACTAATCATGGCGAGAATAGCGGGCGGAAAAGACCAATTGGCGATGGCGCGTGAAGCACTTCGCAAAGCCAA
>JBDSEJ010000434.1:0-3537 GCA_039920105.1 Candidatus Nitrotoga sp.
TGAAAACCGCAGTTTATTTTACACACTCACCAACACGGCCTTGCTCCTCTCGCTTCTCCCCGAACCTGCACCAGACCAGAACCTCAAGCCGGCGGAAGCCGTCCAACTCATGCATGAGCAGTTTGCCTCGAGGACTCTGCCGTGGTCGTATTACCAGCAAGCCGAATTGCTCCTGCAGAAGCCAGATATATTATCCAACAGTGAACGTCTGCCCGCTCAATTTCTGGTGAAATTAAATCAGGCCGAGTTGGCACGCACGGCAGACCAGTCTCAGATCTCTCGCCGTATCCGGGAAGATCTCCTCAAGCTGGTGGAGGATCAACAGTCGCCCAATAGCTGGTTATGGTATTTGGCTCAGGCAGAAGATGCCACCGATCCTCTCACGCGGAAGAAATTCCTCGAAAAATCCGTTGAAACCGTCCTTCGTTTCCCCGCGCAAACCGACCCTCAAACAGGACAGGCCAACACTTGGCCGGCCTACGAACGTTTGACCCGGCTATCGGTCGACCAATTGATCACTGACGGCCGACCTGACGACGCCTTTACCGTGGCTGAGCAATTGAGCATTCGACAAATGACCAGCGCCATTTATGAAGCGCTTGGAGAGGATTTTTTTCTCAAAGGCCTGGGAAGCTATGTGCCCGAATTGAAATCGCTACTCGGAAAACTTCGGCAAGCCAGAAGTCAGGGTGACATCGCGGCCATTGCAGAACAGGCTGCTGCCCTTCAAGACATTCTATATGCCCTGTTTGAAGAACATCCATGGGCCACTGCGTCCTTCTGGGCCTATCCTCAAACCAAAGAGCTGTTATCGTTGGGAATAAACGCGCAGCGCCCCTATCTAAAAATTGTCCAAGGAATGCAAGGCTATTATGGCTTTATCCATAACGGGAAGACGCTCCATTACAGCCCTCTGGTGGTGACAGAGAAAGGGGTCGCTGGGGATAAAGAATTTCACCGGCGGCTTGGCCAATCGGCCTCTGCCTATCTCTCGATTCCACAGGAGCTGGAGTCCTCACTCTCCTCACTGGGGATCGACAAAAAACCGCTTACATGGGTCAGCAACTTTTACGACTTTCTGAATGGCTATCGTCAACGTAGCCTCTTCTTTTCTCACATCACCACTCCAAGCGGTTTTCAACCTTCCACGCCTTCGACTGCGGGAGAAATTCCATTTGTGCTTCAACAATTCAACGGGGTCGAGGCTCACGATAATCTACTGGCGGCCCAAACAAATATCGCGGCATTTATTAAACCTCCGGATAAGTTCGCCTTTGAAGTTCAGCAAGATAAGGCTGTTCGAGAATTTGCCTCAGTGCTCGATTTTGCCGGCAATCAGCATCATTCGATTCTGTTGTTTGGTGGTCTTCCGTCCACGTCGCCTTCCCCAAGGGCGCTGATTTCATCTCTACTTCGCGCCGGGTTTCCGCATGTCATCATGAGCCGAACTGCGGTTGATCTCAAAACTTCGACTCAGTTTCTGAACCAATATTTATCGCATCTCAACAGCCTTTCTCCCGACAAAGCTGTGGTAGCCGCGTCGAAGGATATATGGGGACAGGACACGGCAAAATATCCATTCCGCCACTACGGATTTGCAGGCATGGATACCGACGAACGGCAAAAATATGCGGTCTCCATTTACGACCAGGAAGTGGCTAACGCTGTTCAGGCATTTAATAAAAAGGATTTTCCCTCTTCCCTTGTACACATTGAACATGCCCTCGCGCTTATCGAGCATGCGCAAAAGCGGAAGGATTTCAAGGCACTCAACACCCTGGCCGTGGAAACCGCTTTTGCGGTCAATAATTACGAAAAGGGCATTTTCTTTCAACAGAAACTGCTGGATTCATTTACATCGAAGACCCCTGCAAACGAGCGGGCCGAGGCAATATATCGTTTAGGCATCCTGCATTCCCGTCTGGAACATTTTGACATTGCCGTGAAGCACATCGAACATGCCAACCAGATTTGGGAACAAGGCGCAGAGCTCGGTCGCCTGGCGGAAGGCATGGCAACACTGGGGGTCGTGCGCGAAAACATGGGAGCCTACACTGAAGCCCTGAACCAATTTGACCAGTCCTTCTCTCTGTATCAGGAAATCGGAGAAATGGGGCGCACGGCATTTCAATACCGGCGAATCGGACGTATTTATTACCTTCGGTTGGGGCGGTATGAGAAAGCCCGTGAAAACTTCCTGGCCGCCCTGAAGTTGTACCAGAAACAAAAAGATCAAAAGGGAGAAGCCGAGGTGCTGTATGAAGTGGGATTGACCTTTGAGAAAGTCGGGCTATTCCAGCAGGCCACTGAACGCTATAACCAGGGCCTTGCTATTGCGAAAAAATTAGATGATCCCGCGCTTCTGGCAACTGGCGATCTCTACCTTGCCAATGTGGCCTGGTTCCAGGGGAACTATCAAACTGCCTTCCAATTGTTAACCAAGGCTGATAAAAAAGCCGAACGGGCGAATGACTCGCAATTGCGCATCATGGTGGAAAATACACGCGGTTTAATGTACTGGACACTCAATGACACCGACAAAGGACTGCTCCATTTACAGGACGCAGTCACGCTAAGCCGGTTTTCCAATATCCAGACTGAGTTGGCTTCTTCACTGAACAACCTTGGCTTGATCTACCGGCAACGGGGCGACCACGTCACTGCGCTGGACTATTTTCATCAGGCGAAAACACTTGACGAGAGTCTCAAGAGCCAATGGGGCCTAGGCTACGACCATCGCAATATCGGTATTTCCTTACTGGCCTTGAAACGATTGGAAGAAGCCGAAGGCCATTTCCTTAAAGCCGAGCAGATCAGCGCAGACATCCATAATGTCATTAATTGGGTCAAAGCATTATTGGAACTGGGCAATGTAAACAAGGCGCTTGCGCGACCCGAGCAAGCCTTTGGGTATTACGAACGAGCGCATGAGCTATCTCAGCGATACGGTATCAAGGAAGTAGAGTGGCGGGCTGCAGCGGGCAAGGCTACGTTGTTGCAGGAACAGGGAAAGACTTCTGACGCATTGACCTGGTTTACCAAAGGCGTCGAGGTGGTGGAAGGCATGCGGGCGGCGCTGAAGATCGACGAGCTGCGAAACAGCTTTCAGAACAACAAACTGGATCTGTACCGGGACATCATCACCCTGCTGATCACCATGAACCGGACCGATGAAGCCTTTAATTTTTTAGAACGTTCACGGTCCCGAAGTTTCATCGACCTGCTGGGCAATCAAAAGCTCTCGTTCAAAAAAGAAGGGGATCAGGAAAGCTGGACCAAGATCAATACTTTGGCTTCCACGGTAAATTCGCTCAAGTCAGAACTGGGGTCGTATGAGAAACCCCCTGCTGACCTCGAGAAACGATATCGCAACACCAAATCCCGTTATCAAGAAGCCATTTTGGAGTTGAAACAGAAAAATCCCGACCTCAGCAGTTTTGTCTCTGTGGATCCGTTAAATCTGAAAGGCGTCCAGAAACTTTTGGTGCCTGGAGTGGGATTGCTGACCTATTTCATAACGAAAGATCAACTCTATTT
>JBDSEJ010000435.1:0-3877 GCA_039920105.1 Candidatus Nitrotoga sp.
GCGCGTCCTGAACGCTGGAGCGGTGATACGCGAAACTGGCAGTACGTCAGCGTGGTTCACCTGAATCCAGATCAAAAATTAATCATAGCGGCTGAACAAAAGGAGGGAAATACGGGGCTAAAAATGGTAGCATAATTCATACGTTGAGGCGACAACTAGCTTGACAGTCACCGATCTATGAGCCTGATTAAAGAGTCTCTGATGCAGAAGCCCAGCTACACGTCAAATCAGTATTGGCAGTCTGACTGGCTTCGGCTTTTTATGCCGAATGGCCTATTGATTAATACATTTGAACTTTCACGTGATTAAAAAGACAGAGTTTGCGTGTTTTTAAGACATGCAGTCTAAAATTGAGAGGTTTGCAGAGATGTGGCGTGCCCTCTTTGCCCGAGCAAGCATCGACATTGTTCATAGGTTTGCCGAGGCCGGTATTGACCATACACTTGGCAACCAAGGTGTGACGGTGCATGGCGTAGTGCTTTTGCACAAACACCAAAATGTGGAAGTTGCGTCTAGCCACCTGAACAGACTGAAGGCAATCGCTTGATTTACATTTAAAGCTTGGAAAAAAGTAGCCGTTATCCTAATCAGTGTCAATTTCAAGTGTTCGTCGAGCTCGTGTCAACCAAGGTTTTAATTCCTTATTAAACATTTTTAATGTTGATGCGATGCTTTATTTTAATGGGTAAAGATCGTTTTACCTCATGGAGGAAGTATCATCGTGAAGGCACTACTAGTTGCAACTGCAATCGTATTCATAGTTATGGCCGCTATTGTTCTTGTCTTTCTAAAAAGACGAAGGGCTTCAAATGTAAGCAATGAACCATGGCCCTTCTATTTAAAAAAACCCCTCACTGAACCAGAGCAAATTCTTTACCATCGCCTCGTTGCTGCACTGCCTCAGTGCATTGTGTTAGCGCAAGGGCAACTATCCCGGGTGCTTGGAGTGAAAAAAGGGTTTAATTTCCTCAAGTGGAACAACCGCATCAACCGCATGAGCATCGATTTTGTCGTGTGTCTCAAGGACTCATCCATCATTGCCGCTGTGGAACTTGATGACAAATCACACGAAAAAACGTCACGCATTGCGGCCGACACAAAGAAGGAGCAAGCCTTGTCTGCTGCGGGAATAGAGCTAATACGTTGGCATGTAAGTGCATTGCCCGATGAAAGGGCGATTCGCCAAATAATCGTCAACTGAACAACGACCTTGCCCCTGTAAAACATAACATTTAAGGAAACGCTGAACAAATAACCGCATCAGCGGCCAATGTTGTGCAATGTTTCTTTAAAAAGTTGGATTCTTAGAGGCGCCTTTGAATTTGATTTTTAAACGCGAAATTTCGTAATGGTTCGTTTACTCCTTAGGGTTGGAGTGAGGGAAAAAGCATGGCGAGTTTAATCATCGGGGGCGGCATCCTTGCCATGCACGTTAGATTGAGTGATATGTTGTTGGTGCAGCTCAACCGGGGCGGCCATCGGTGCGTGGTCGCCAGTAAACGGGCAAATAGCGCATCACCCAAGCCCCAAAGCTCGCCAGCCAGACTGCTCCAGCAGCGAAATACAGCCAGTGCCCCGCTTGCATCGGCAGCATGTCCGCCAGCACGCGCAGCACGGCGACAAGCTGTAATCCCAAAAACATCAAATTGATCGGGTTACCCACTTTCATCGGCAGTCCAGAATGACCGAGTGTGACGCGTGTGGCCATGCCGATCAGTAAGGTAGAGAAGCAACCTATGGTTAGTGCATGCAACGGTGCAAGCCCCCAGATAAAAGTTTTGCCAGGGCTGATGAATAGCACAAAACTTTGCACTGTGAACAGCAGCATGGCGATTCCAAGCCAGGCAAATCCGATGTGCAATACGCCCAGCAGCGGGAATTTTAGACTGCGGCGTAATCCCCAGCTGTGCGTTAAATAGAGTGCAACAACTGCCAGTGGCGCGTCGCATAGCCAAAGCCAGGCAGATGCATCATTGATTTTCAGCAGGCCATGCGACGCGCTGGCAACCAATATGACCCACCATGCCCAATTCGGGCTCGGGATATAGTTATGCGTCAGTGCACTGGCTGTGAAGAATGGAATCATGCGATGCGCAACACTGGAGAATACCGGTAACAAAAATAGCCACAGTCCGCCTTGAATAGAGAAACGCAACCATGCTGCGTTGTCACCCAGTAACCAGATGAGGTAGGCAACAAGGCTGCACCAACCCAGGCTCAGTGCAATGAAAATGAGTTGCGGGTGACGTTTGTTTTGGTGTGGAGTGTCAAGCAATACACGTAACAGTGCATATAGCGCCAGGATCCATCCCGATAGCGTGCTAAAGAGGGCAACAATCAACAGGGTATGACTAATCAATAGTCCGATATAGAAACTGACAGCTCCGAGCATGAGCAGCACAAAGGCGGGCATATATCGATGCGGCGGAATTTCGCTACCTTTCATCCAGCGTGGATAGGTAGTCATCAGAAAGCCGAACATGAAAAACGGAAACATGCTGTAGATCATCAACCAGGCGTGCGCGGCACTGGGTGCAATTGTCCAAGGTATGGAATGCCAGAGCACACCATACCTGGTCAGCAATTCAGTCAGCAACCACAGCATCACGGCAAGTGCTTGCAGTGCGCCGCCGAAGAACATGACGCGATGAGGTGCTGCACTAAAGATATGCCACTGTTTTGAGGTAATCATAAATTCGTGTGGATTGCCTGAGCTAAATAGTGTTGCGTAACAAAATATTAGCTTATATTTTTAGTGTGAGTTTTTCGATGGCAATAAGCATATTGTCATTCTACTCGGTGCGGTTCATCAAACACAGCCGGTGCAGCAGGATAGCTCGGCAATGTGGGCTGAAAGGAATGAAGCCCGGCATCACAAGGAGTGGATGAACTTGATGTTTCACTATGTGTCGATGCAGTGGTAGGCGCATCTTTTTCACCGTTAATTTCAAGCAACAAGTTTAGAAATTCAGCTTTATGGGGATTAATGTCTAAACTTGAGATTGTGCGAATGTACCGAGCAGTTGCGCCTGCCATCGGGCAAGTCCTATCAAGTGCTATAATTCGGGCTTATTGTGAAAGAGTTGTGTAATGTTTGCTGTCTTGAATTTCAAATCCCATCTTGCTGAATTGTTTGCGCAGGCCATGCGCGTTGTTGCACCTGAGGTAACACAAACCGAGATCCTCATTGAGCGACCCAAACAGGTGCTGCATGGCGATTACGCTTGTAATCTGGCGATGCAGCTGGCAAAGCCACTGCGCAAATCCCCACGTGACATCGCGCAAGCATTGGTTGCGGCCTTGCCTGCATCTCCAGTAGTAGAAAAGGTGGAGATTGCGGGTGCAGGTTTTATTAATGTATTCATTACGAATGCAGCCAAACAGAATGTGGTGCGCAGCGTGCTGCAGGCAGGGGCGGGCTATGGCCACATTCATCTGGGTGCAGGCCGTAAGTTGCAGGTGGAGTTTGTTTCCGCTAATCCAACGGGGCCGCTGCATGTAGGGCATGGTCGCGGTGCGGCAGTGGGCGATTGTTTGTGCAACGTGTTGCATGCGGCAGGCTGGAACGTGACGCGCGAGTTTTACTACAACGATGCGGGTGTGCAGATTGAAAACCTGACGCGCTCCGTGCAATTGCGCTGCAAGGGCATTACGCCGGACGATCCGTCCTGGCCGGAAGCGGGTTATCGCGGCGACTACATCATCGATGTGGCAAAAGATTACATGGCTAGAAAGGTAATCTACGTGAGAACGCCTTCCCAAATCATCGTGGAGGTGGATTCCACGAAGGCCTATGACATACAAATGGGTGGTAAATGCGATGCGGATGATGCCGAAGCCATCCGTCATTTCTCGGTGGCCTATTTGCGCCGCGAAC
>JBDSEJ010000436.1:0-2761 GCA_039920105.1 Candidatus Nitrotoga sp.
TTGCGTAGTATTCATGGCGGGCGTCGATGTTAGTTTCGTCACTCACATCTTGCCAGTAATGGCCGCCCATCTCTACCCCACTTCAGCAGTAAATCACACTCGCACCGTTAGTTTTGCAAGAGGCTCCACTTTAATTCGTTTTGATCAGGTATATGTCGGGCACTTCAAATGTAATTTAAAACGTTTGGTTGATTACCCAAATCTTTGGGCGTATACACGTGATCTTTATCATCAACCAGGTGTTGCCGAGACGATTAATATGCACCACATAAAGAATCATTACTATGGCAGTCATACCACCATCAACCCAAATGGTGTCGTGCCGTTAGGGCCGGTGATCGACTATCACGCACCCCATTCCCGCAATCAACAACAATATCAGCCGTAATCCATTAACCCAACCACAATAGAAGAAGAACATAACCCAATGGGAAAAGGTCCTTTAAGTATTAATGCTTTGTTGCCATCCTTGTCGTCACTGTAATTCGAGGGGGCAATGCCGAAAGGCCTCGATTTATCATCCCGGATGATCCAGTCCATGTTATACAAAGCGGTATTGCGCATTGCCCCATTCAGTACCTTCGTCGGCCGAACTACTCCCTTCTATGCCGACATGCAGGCAGTAGTTAGTTGCTCCAGCCTTTTGCCAATACCCTAAATTTGAAGTTGCGTGACATGTTACAGCTCCCTTGGAGTCGTCCATCAAATAGATAGATGAGATCATCCGGATTCCGACCTTCGCGAGGATGATAAGTCGTACAATTTGATGGCTGACTGCTATAGGCAGATTGGGCCAAGACCGTGATAATATCTTCATAAAGTTCAACATCAATTATAACAACACTCATGCTGCGCCTTATCAATTTGCATTTAAATTGCTCGAGATTCAATTTTGGCAAATTTGTTACCATACGGCTAAATCGCTGTGTGAATATGGAGAGTCCATTTATATTTGTTTCGAACAAGCCATACAGGCGCGGCTTTCGGCTTGATAGCGTATGCGGACGCGACTCGCGACCCGCGTTTACAACTTCGAACGGAATAACTTCGGAGGAGGGAACACATCGTGTTCCAAGTCGACGTTCGCCAACTCAATTTCCCCCGTTGACCCGATCCTGCAAGCCTGAGATACTTTGGCTGAGCTCACATTTCTCGGACTCGGATTTCCTATTCTTAGGATGTATCAACGAGTGGACGTCATTGGCGGCAATGTGCGACAGTGGACTAAATGGTTGATCATGAGAGAGTCGTCCGCATATTGGCTACGGTAGTGGAACGCAGTTCTGTGATCGCCACTACATCAAGAGATGTGCACGGCTACAGTTCACGCTATCACAAGTCTTTATGAAAAACCTCTTGATCCTTCATCTGGAAAGCATTACTCGGCAGCGACTTGCCACATTCGGGTCGTCCTTTCAGAACACCCGGCGGTTAATGCAGGATGCACTGGTGTTCGACAATCACTTTTCGTCGGCGACCTCGACGCTGATGGTTGTTACATACCTCTTTCATGGAAATGATTTTGAGTTTGATGCAGCGTCAGAATTCGAGGGCATGCGCCCTGCAGCAAATAACCGGAACCTTTTCTCCATTCTTCAGCGCTGCGGCTACAACGCGGATCTCATTTGCCTCAATGCCTTCCACGCAGCGAATCCAACGAAGCTTGCATCTTGGTCCGACGATCTGCCGCCATTGTGGGGTACAAACGACTTTCCGTCGCTGTTTGACCGCTTCGATAAACTTACGGACGCGCCTCCGTTTGCCATTTACGTGTGGGACCTTATTACGCACATCGAGCACAGCCTCGCACTGGCTCCTTTCTCCTGCGGACTTACCGACCAGATTCGTCGCGCCTGCGGTGTGGCCGATGATGCGGTCGGCGTGATGCTGGGCGACACTCGAGCGCAAGGGGCTGCTCGACAATACGACGATTATTATCTACGGCGACCACGGCGACGACTACTGGACCCATGGTTTCAAGGGCGGCATGGTCCATGCAACGGAACCATACACTCAAATTAGGTGGACGCCGCTAGCGATTCGCGATCCCGGTCTCACCCCGGGAACTAATGAAAAGCTTGCAAGCACGATAGACATTGCGCCGACATGCCTTGCTCTGCTAGGCATTGACGAAATGGCCGTTTTTCCAAATTCCGGAACAAACTTGCTGGTAAGAGCACCCGAGCTAGTCTTCTCACAAAACTTCACGGCCAATCAGCCGGACAATCGGAATTTCGGCATCGCCAAGGCGTTTGCAGTAACTGACGACACATACAATCTGCTGGTAAGCTCGCGCGGTCTCGAGCTGTATGCGTATCGTCTCGACCCCGGAAATCACTGCAACCTGTTGCACTTCTTCGATATCATGCCCGACGGACGTCTTGTGTTGCGGGAGCGTTCTGGCGTGGCCGGGCATTTCCGCATGGCAATACAAGAGAATCCGCGCGCTGTCGCCAACCTGGAGTCGCATTTCGAGACATTACGTGCTGCGTTGGCAGAGCGCGTCGCTGCCAAGCGGACATACATCGCAGAGCGTGGTGTTGAGCCTGCCTTTGCGCTTAACCCGCATTGTCTTCACACTATCGCTGATGAAGCTCGCGCAGCGTTCTTTCGTCCTACAAAATGCGCGTAGGCGGAGCACACATTGATGCCGGTCTTCGACATTTAGTTACTTCAGAGCCTCTTGCAAAACTAACGGTGCGAGTGTGATTTACTGCTGAAGTGGGGTAGAGATGGGCGGCCATTACTGGCAAGATGTGAG
>JBDSEJ010000437.1:0-6010 GCA_039920105.1 Candidatus Nitrotoga sp.
AGTAAACCGGCAGGACCTACAAATTTATCCGGATTCCACCAAAATGACGGGCAAGCAGTCGTGCAACAGGCACACAGGATACATTCATACAAACCATCCAACTCGGCGCGTTGAGCCGGTGACTGCAAACGCTCGGTTTCCGGTGGCGGATCGTTATTTACCAAATACGGCTTGATCGAATGGTATTGCTTGAAAAACTGAGTCATGTCAACGATCAGGTCACGTATTACTGGCAGGCCGGGCAACGGACGCAATTCAATAGGCTGTTTCAAACTGGACAACTGTGTGATGCAGGCCAAGCCATTGCGTCCATTAATATTCATGGCGTCCGAGCCGCACACTCCTTCGCGACAAGATTTGCGCAAGCTCAGACTGTCGTCCTGCTCCCGGATAAGTAGCAGCGCATCCAGCAACATCATATCGCCCGCTTCTATGTCCAGCTCATAATTGCGCATATATGGCTGCTCGTCGGTTTCGGGGTTATACCGGTAAATTTTGAACTTCATGGTTTTATTCCTCTGCTAATCGCTTCGAGTAATCTGCGTACGCAATCTTCGCACTTGCCAAACCGCCCACCTCATAAAAATTACAAGTTCACCGACTATCGCCGATGCGTTCATCATTTAAATGCGCCCCCGTTTATAGCTACGCTGGCAAGCTTTATTATTTGCTGATTTTACTGAAGGCTTCAGTCACTAGCCGTTCACCAGAAAGTTCCATTGCTTATGACTGAAAAGCTTTTCACACAAGAGCGGAAACCACGGCGGCTTACGACACTTCGATAAGTCGATAATTTACAATTATTTGACTATATGACAACTATTCATTTAGGTTAAAGCTAGCACTTTCAAAATTGTAACCATTTCCTGGTACCTATTCTTCCAACCTATACAGCGGGAAGTAGTAGCGCTAATTTTTTTATCAGAAAAAGCACTACGAAACTCAACATCACTAGGGTAAATAAATTGCATAGCCTCTAATACAGCTGTTGCAGTGCTGATATCGCCACGTGAAATTTTTTGTGCGACTGAATAATAAATACTCTCTTGTTTATTCGTCAGCTTGCTGCCAATTACGATGTAACGAAACGAAATCGCTATACAATTGCGTAGCACACGCTCAAAGTCATTGGCACATAGCATTCGATGTGCTGCCACAATCAATGGAAAAGGCTGACGCGCTCTAAGCAAGTGCAAGTCCCGAATATGCTCCTTGATATCAACAGACCATTGTGATGATTCCACCTGGGTAATTGCCAGATAACTATTAATATCCTCTTCCATACCCTTTAATAGTTTGAAAACTTCCTCACGGCTTGTAACACTGAAACGTATGGTTCTAAAAAGTTCAGATTGCCTGACAAAGGTATGGCGGCTAATCCAGTACACCAGCAAAAAATCGGGGAAATTCTCGCCACCCAAGCAAACTACCATTGCTTCCCAACGATCTTCCAGCACTTTCATTTCATGAAGATGATCCTTATCACCATACAGAATAGAAAAGAGATGGTTTTTCAGCAAATCCGTCGAGGATGGACTTATACCGCGCGCATTGAGCGTTTCAAATACTTTATAGGCATTGAGCTCATCATTAACACTAATAACATTAAAGAATAGCTTGTCACTGATTGATTCTACTAGGCTTGCCAAGGTTACCCCCTCATCCCCGCCAGCATTTATGGCATATTCGCCCATTTTCATTGCAAACCATTCCAATGCTTTACTTAGATTACGCTCAGACTCACGACAACCGCTCTGGGATAAATGTTTCAGAGCGATCAAGTAGCTTTGAAAGTAAACATCGTTATTACGATTGAGCGTGAGCCTGGTGCGCGTCACTAACGTTACAGGATCAAGATAAGTAATGTATGTTTGACGAATTTGATCTATCCGTTGCTGATTATTTTCCGGGTTATTACCCTCTGCGATCAATCTCGTTAGATTCTGAAGTGCCGCTAAAATTATTAGCGTGAGGGACGTCAAACGGTGCTGCCCTTCAATCACGTCAAACGTTCTGCAATCTTTCGATTGCAATACAAGGTAACCCATATAGTGCGCGGGTTCCCCATCGGCCCGATTTACCCCCATAATATCTGTCCACAAATCTCCCCATTCATGTTCCGTCCAGCTATAGTCCGGATGAAAATGAGGTATACGATAACTCAAGCCACTACTCATCAACTTGCGATAAGTATTATTTTCCGTTTTAAAATCAGTTAAAGACACGTTTCAATCTCCTGATTAGTACACCCGCGCTTTAAGCGGAAATGATTCCACACTCAACGGTTTAAGCCGGACCGGCTTGTAATCCAGTTTTTGCCCTTCGCTGAAATAGAGTGAATGCTTCAACCAATGGTCATCGTCGCGTTCCGGGAAATCGTCACGCGCGTGACCGCCACGGCTTTCTTGTCTCGCCGCGGCGGAAACCATGGTGGCTTGCGCTACTTCGATCAGATTATCGAGTTCCAATGCCTCTACGCATGCAGTATTGAATATCTTACTCTGATCATTAATCATTGTATTTTTGACACGCTCGGCCACTGTGCGAATCTTTTCCACGCCTTGAGCCAGCAAATCAGGAAACCGAAATACACCGCAATGATTTTGCATCACGCGCCGCATCTCTGCCCCCACTTCGGCCACACTCTCACCTTCTTTTTGTGATTTCAGTCTGGCAAGTCTCGCCAGAGGGCGGTCAGCTGCATCGTGTGGCAAAGATTTGGGATGCGGATTACGCTGCAAGTCCTCGATAATCTGTCGCGCCACCTCACGCCCGAACACCAACAGATCAAGCAATGAATTACAACCCAGCCGGTTAGCACCATGCACTGACACGCAAGCGCATTCTCCCACCGCATAAAACCCCTGCACCACTTCTTCCGGCCCTGTTTTGTAAGGGGCAACCACTTGGCCATGATAATTAGTGGGAATGCCCCCCATCATATAATGCGCAGTGGGTACCACCGGAATTGGATCCAGAGCCGGGTCAACATGCGCGAACTTTAGCGAAATCTCACGGATACCAGGCAGACGCTGCCGGATGACAGCATCACCGATGTGATCAACCTTCAATAAAACATGATCTCCATGTTTACCGCAACCGCGTCCTTCCTTTATCTCAGTGGCAATGGCACGTGACACTACATCACGACTGGCGAGGTCTTGGGCGCTTGGAGCATAACGCATCATAAAACGCTCACCGTCTTTGTTGATGAGATAGCCGCCCTCGCCACGGACACCCTCTGAAATCAGCACACCGGCACCATACACACCCGTGGGATGAAACTGGAAAAATTCCATGTCCTCCAGCGGAATTCCCGCACGGGCTGTCATGCCCAGGCCGTCGCCGGTATTAATATAAGCATTGGTGCTGGCCTGAAAAATGCGCGCCGCCCCCCCGGTAGCAAACAGCGTGGCGCGCGCCTGAAAAATCATTACTTCACTGGTTTCAATTTCCATTGCCACCACGCCAAGTACGTCGCCATCTTCGTCACGAATCAAGTCAAGAGCCATCCATTCCACGAAAAAAATGGTATTGGACTGCATGTTTTTTTGATACAGAGTATGCAACAAGGCATGACCAGTGCGGTCTGCAGCGGCACAGGCGCGCTGCACCGGGGTCTTGCCATAGTCTTGCATATGGCCGCCGAATGAACGCTGGTAAATTGTGCCATTTTCCAAACGGTCGAATGGCATGCCGAAGTGCTCCAGCTCGTATACAACTTCCGGCGCGGCACGACACATGAATTCAATTGCATCCTGATCGCCAAGATAATCCGAACCTTTTACCGTGTCGTACATGTGCCAATGCCAATTGTCCTCGCTGATATTGCCCAATGATGCCGCAATACCACCTTGCGCCGCTACCGTGTGCGAGCGCGTGGGAAAAACCTTGGACAATACCGCCACCTTCAAGCCCGCCTCAGACAATGCTAAAGCCGCACGCATCCCCGCTCCACCGGCCCCCACTATTACAACGTCAAATGTGCGTTTCGCCACTGCCATCAAATTCCCCACAAAATTTGTACTGCCCAAACCGAGTACAGCAAAAGCGCCGTGATTACCAATACATATATAACAAGTCGAGTTCTTGCCGACTTGACATAATCCATAACAATATTACGCACTCCAATCCATGCATGGTAAAAAACGGCAAGCAGAAATAGCAAAGAGAACGAGCGCATTATCAGGCTCGAGAATAATCCTGCCCAGGTGTTGTAATCGAGACTGATCCAGACATTGTTTTCGAAACGGGAATGCAGCACCACATAACCCGCAATAAACAGCGTATAAGCGGCCATCAGAACAGCAGTAACACGCTGCGCCAACCACTCCCGCAATCCATAATGCGCGCCGGTTACGATGCGATCTACCATAGCCACGCTCCTGTAAGCAAGGTTAAACCAGAACTCAGAAACAACACCCACTTGCTGCTGGCACGTGCCTGCGCCAAGCCTACGCCGATATGCATGTCAATCGCCAAATAGCGTATTCCGGCGCAAAGGTGGTATAAAAATGCCCATAACAAGCTGATTAATATTAATTTACTTAATGGGTGACTCAGCGTAGCGACCAATTGAGTATAAGTCTCGATAGAGAACAGGCTGTAATGCAGCATTTGCAGAAATAGCGGCAAGGCCAAAAACAGCTGCAACCCGCTAACACGATGCAGAATAGACACAATGCCCGGCAAGGGCAATTTGATTAGACGCAAGTCAAGATGTACAGGACGATTTTTTTTCATTTACATACACAAAATGGAGTAAAAAACTATTTTTGATAATTTTACACCGGACAAGTAATTAATCATAAATCAGATATATAAATGATATGTCACCCTTTAAATTTGCTAAAACTTGCCAGCCCACGTCCTTATGCCTTGCATGATCATATCTACGGCCACCGTTCCCACATATAGTGCCGTAATGCGCCCGGCAACCTCTATATACCTTTTGATCAGCGGTTCGTTACGTGGCCGTACGTAATCATGCAACGCCTTAAGCAGAAGCGTGATTATTACGAAAATAAATACTGCT
Organism: Candidatus Nitrotoga sp.; assembly: GCA_039920105.1. Classification (GTDB taxonomy): domain Bacteria; phylum Pseudomonadota; class Gammaproteobacteria; order Burkholderiales; family Gallionellaceae; genus Nitrotoga. The sequence continues at coordinate 5,036 of JBDSEJ010000437.1, forward strand.
AATAGTATGGTGGCACTGGCAGCCAAGGCCTCGTGTCTTTTGCCAAAAATTATACTAGCTCAAATGCTGCCTGGCCCGATCAAAACGGGCATTGCAATCGCACCTGCCAGCCCCTTTTGAGCCCCCTCTTAATATTTCAATCGCTGTCGGGCCTTTAAATACGAACTGCAGCCCTATCAAAATAAAAACCACCCCTCCAAATATTTGAAAGGATGCAAACTCTGCCTTCACAATACCTGAGAAGATGACGTCACCCAGAATAGCGAAGCAGCAAAACACTGCGCTGGCTATCAGTGAACCGTGGATCAGCGTTTTGGCGAACTGTTTTTTCTCCAATGTTTCGAGCATATCAACCAGATAGACAATGACCAAAAATGGGTTGAGCAGTACAAGCAATAGCGCTGCAGATTTAAACAAATCAGACAATTGGTCTTACACCGAAAGTTAATTGCACTACCAATAAAGACAGCACTGTTAAAACTAGAATAATTAGTTATATTTTCTTAATTAATTCAATACGTCACGAAATTTTCTTCATAAACGTAATTAAGGAACAAGCCTCGAATAGCACCTTATAAGCCGCTTGCCGTTCACCATCCGACCCGCCCTGTGTAGGGAACAACGGATGCAACATCAACAGTCATAATTATCCAGCCCCTTTTCCAGGAAGCTAGATCAGGGATACTTCGCCGGATGGCTAACTATATTGGCTTGCACCAGATTCAGCTCGATAAAACGATAGCAAATCAACGATAAGCCTCGCTGTCGCTCAGATTTGGCTTGCAGCACCCCTCTGGGGCTGCCGTTACGCTGTTAAATCTAGTTGAAAAACTGAACGTAATAGCGTCACAAGAACTGGATTGTCTTGGAGTTGCCATCCTTCTTATGCGGGGTCACCAGCAGACGCACATGATTTATCATCAGCGCTTAGGCATGAACATCTTCTAAAAATGCACTAATCCTCAGCGGCAGTTA
>JBDSEJ010000438.1:0-8287 GCA_039920105.1 Candidatus Nitrotoga sp.
TCCCACTCAATAGTTGCAGGCGGCTTCCCGGAAATATCATATACAACGCGGTTAATGCCTCGAACTTCGTTGATGATGCGGTTAGAAACTTTAGCCAACAAGGCATGCGGCAACTCTGCCCAATACGCTGTCATGAAGTCTTGTGTTTGTACCGCACGCAGCGCCACCACCCACTCATAAGTACGTCCATCGCCCATCACACCCACCGATTTTACCGGCAGGAATACAACAAATGCCTGCGCGGTTTTCTCATACCAGCCAGAGGTATGAAGCTCTTCAATAAAAATTGCATCCGCACGACGCAACAAGTCGGCGTACTCTCGCTTTACTTCACCGATTATGCGCACGCCCAGCCCCGGTCCCGGGAATGGGTGGCGGTAGACCATTTCACGCGGCAAGCCGAGGGCCACGCCCAGTTCGCGCACTTCGTCCTTAAACAGTTCACGCAATGGTTCCAACAGCTTAAGATGCATGGTATCGGGTAAGCCGCCAACATTGTGGTGTGATTTGATGGTGTGTGCCTTTTTTGTTTTGGCACCAGCAGATTCAATCACGTCAGGATAAATTGTTCCTTGCGCCAGCCATTTGGCTTGCGGCAATTTGGCGGCTTCGCGCTGGAATACTTCTACAAATTCGCGCCCGATAATTTTGCGTTTTTTTTCAGGATCAGACACACCTGCCAAATGCTTCATGAATTCCGCACTGGCATCAACGTGAATAACTTTCACGCCCAGATTTTTATTAAAGGTTTCCATAACCTGCTTGGCTTCATTCAAGCGCAGCAGGCCATTGTCCACAAATACACAGGTGAGTTGCGTACCGATAGCACGATGCAATAATGCTGCGGCCACGGAAGAATCTACTCCTCCGGAGAGGCCGAGTATGACTTCTTCCTGACCGACTTGACTGCGGATTTTTTCTATCGCCTCACCGATGTAATCGGGCATATTACAGTCCTGCCCGCAACCGCAGATGTCATGGACAAAACGGTTAATAATTGCCTTACCTTGTGGCGTGTGGGTCACTTCCGGGTGAAATTGTACGGAGTAGAAACGCCGTGCTTCATCGGCCATTCCGGCAATCTGGGTGTTGGCATTGGATGCAATTACCATGAAGCCCGGCGGCAACGTGGTGACCTTATCGCCATGGCTCATCCATACATCCAGCAAGCCGTGGCCTGACTCGTTGTTACGATCCTGAATGTCGCAAAATAATTTTGAATGGCCGCGGGCACGAATTTCTGCATAGCCAAATTCGCGTACCAGCCCGATTTCCACTACCCCACCCAATTGCACGGCCATGGTTTGCATACCGTAGCAAATACCCAACACCGGCACGCCTAACTCAAATACCACTTGTGGTGCACGCGGGGCATCTCCTTCTGCCGCTGAATTGGGCCCGCCCGAAAGAATGATGCCAGCTGGCTTGAAATTGCGAATGAATTCATCACCGACATCGAAAGAATGCAACTCGCAATACACATGAGCTTCGCGAACGCAACGCGCTATAAGTTGGGTGTATTGCGAACCAAAGTCGAGGATGAGAATTTTTTGGTGGGACATAAATTTATTATATGTAAGCCGTTATTTAAATATTTATTTATAGTTTTTTGCAGTGATAGTAACTTGCCCATCAGCAGCCCTATGAACCTTCACCGTAATTGCAGCTTGCGATTTTCAGCCATCTCTTCCCAAGCTGATTACTAATCACTACAACAGCTAATCAACTCGGTAATTCGGTGCTTCCTTGGTGATCTGTACGTCGTGGACATGCGATTCACGTATGCCTGCTGAAGTTATTTGCACAAACTCAGCCTTAGTATGCATTGTCGCAACATCCGAACAACCGAGGTAGCCCATGCTGGCACGTAAACCACCCATTAGCTGGTGGATAACCGCCAGCACGCTACCCTTGTATGGCACACGTCCTTCCACTCCCTCGGGAACCAATTTATCTTGATTGATTTCATTGTCCTGAAAATATCGATCACTGGAACCCTGTTGCATTGCGCCTATACTGCCCATGCCGCGATAAGATTTATAGGAACGGCCTTGGAACAATTCCACCTGACCGGGCGCTTCTTCTGTACCGGCAAACAGGCCACCCAACATCACGACGTTCGCACCTGCCGCAATCGCCTTTGCGATATCGCCGGAGTAACGAACGCCACCGTCTGCAACCAACGGTATACCGGACCCTTGCAATGCTTCCGCCACATTCTGAATAGCCGAAATTTGCGGCACGCCTATCCCCGCGACCATGCGCGTAGTACAAATCGAGCCGGGTCCGATTCCTACTTTTACCCCATCCGCGCCATGATCCATGAGGGCTTTTGCTGCAGCGGCAGTAGCTATATTCCCGCCAATCACATCCACCTTCGGAAAATTCTTTTTAATCCACTTAACCCGGTCCAGTACACCCTGCGCATGACCGTGAGCAGTATCGACTATCAGTACATCCACCCCAGCTTCTATCAATAGGGTAGCGCGTTCGTCCGTTCCTTCCCCTACGCCGATCGCTGCGCCAACGCGCAAACGCCCCAGTTCATCTTTACATGCCTGCGGATGTTCGCTGGACTTGAGAATATCCTTTACGGTGAAAAGTCCACACAGCTCAAACGCATCATTAACGACCAGTACACGTTCAATACGATGCTGATGCATCAACCCGAGCGCTTCTTCACGGCTGGCGTTTTCCATGACCGTGATCAACTGCTCACGCGGCGTCATGATATTTTGGATGGGTTGATCAAGGTTATTTTCAAAACGCAAATCGCGGTTAGTTACAATACCAACCACCTGCTTACCCTGCACTACCGGCAGCCCTGAAATACTGTGCTGGCGAATGAGGTTCAGTACATCGCGCACTGTCATCCCGGGAGTAACGGTGATGGGATCCTTTACCATGCCGCTTTCAAAGCGCTTAACCTTAGATACCTCAGCAGCCTGCATCTTGGCGCTCATGTTTTTGTGAACGATGCCGATTCCGCCTTCCTGCGCCAAAGCTATTGCCAGACGCGCCTCGGTTACGGTATCCATGGCAGCAGATAACAAAGGAATGTTCAAAGTGATGTTGCGGGTAAGTTGGGTACGTAAACTGACATCTCGCGGCAATACATTAGAGTAAGCAGGAATCAGCAAGACATCGTCAAAAGTTAGTCCCATTTGGGTGATACGCATAATAGATCAACCTCAACAAAAATTTACAAATGGATTCGCATTTTATAGGTTTTTACCAGTGCCAACTTCAATTTGTGCTAATGGTTAATTGCAGTTGTCTCAAAATCATGTACATAGTTATGTCAGTCAGCACAAAATTTTCATGATAAAACGATAAGCTTTCGGCCAATCATTTTCAATGAAATGCGGCGTGATTCATGCAGATGGCCATTATTGAGTCGCATCAGGATTGCGAAGGAATGACTCCAATACTGGCAGAAGCACCTGCGGTCGCTCTTCCGCTGGAGAGTGACCGCTATCATCGATCACGAATAGCTGCGAATTTGGAATCGCCTGGTGGAGTCGCTCGCCGACACTGACCGGGACAATTTCGTCCTGTCTACCCCAAACGATGAGAGTTGGCACGCGGAGGCTTGGATACTGCAAGGACAAGCTATTTAGATCCTGCGGCTGAATCTGACGCGCGCTCGTTACTGCGGCATGGCGCCCCTCAGGCGTCTTTAACGCCTTGGCGTAAGCTTTAACCGCATCCTCTGGCACTGCCGAATTTTTCGCATACACCTGTTTCATTACCTCTCGTATTTGAATTTCTGGCGGCACCACACTTACAATCAACGGTCCAAGTATGGGGGTTGCAAGCAAACGAATAAACATGGGCATTCGCTGCCGGTATGCGATACCGTCGATCAGCACAAGGCCTCTCTGACGACTAGGAAATGACTGTTGCAGGTAGAGCGAGGCCACCAGTGCGATCCCTCCGCCGAGGGAATGCCCAACAATAGTGACATCTTTCAGGTCATTATCCACTACGTAATCCCGGATCAACCGTGCCTGTTCGTAGACAGAATAACGCCCGTCGGCCGGTTTCGGAGAGTCACCAAAACCCTTCAGGTCAATTGCGATCACCCGGTTTTGGTGAGCCAGTTCAGGAGCCAAATGGCGCCAGACATAGATGCTATTGCCAAAGCCGTGAATTAATATTAAAGGCTTTCCCGAACCTGTCACCTCCGTTTTCAAATCAATGCGTGGTTCATTTTTCAAGGTTGCCGGGTAATCTCGCCAAGCGGGCGTGCTCTTATCGAGGACAGCACAGCCCGAGTTTATTGCTAACACAATACCGCCAAACAGTGTCATAAGCCACCGTAATACCGCTAAAATAAAACTTAACCTCACTTCAGAAAAACCCACTCACCTAATTTAATCAGCAAGATATAGCCGTCGAAAAGCGTGCCTGCAGCGAACGCGAACATTGAGAAGAGCGGCAGCGATGCGGTAATCCAACTAATCCGACGCACTCTGTTCATAAAATCGGCATCACTTGAATTAAGGTAGTCTGGAATACTTACTACAGCGAAGGATACTATAGCGAGAAACAGACATAATCCAAGGGAAAGTGGGAGTAGATTGGATAAATACAGATCAATTGGCTGGAGCTCCTTACCGTAACAACATGACTGACACTGATCGAGTACCTTGGCCGGTGCAGCCACGATGTCTCCTCCATTTGTCAGCTTCCCTGCAAAGGCCTTCTTACATTCGATAAGCACCATGATCTGATCCCGCTTGGTATTGATCAGCTGATAAGTTTGTAAAACAATACTCACAGCTCCCCACAGGGCACCCAGCAGAATCAGTGGCAAACCCAAAATGGGCATATCTTTCATTTCCGCTTGACGGGCCTAGTGATACCCGCCAATCGATTCAATTGACAAGTTGAGGTGCAGAACGGCCGAAGTTTATGGCGCATCGCAGGGACTCCACAACGGTTGATAGGAGTTTAAGGACAGTATATTTTAGGGCCAGCTAATTCACAAATTCTCTATTGTTATTCGCTTGCCCATTATCGAGCACATCTTTCGCATTCATGAGTAACGAGTTGTTTCGCTTAGTTATGACCGCGGCCTATACCTTATGTGCACAAATATTGTGGATACAAGCCGCGGCAGTGAAACCACCATAACAAACTGATTGATAAAATTATATTAATCATACAATAACAGTATTATTCCTCAGTATGCTTGGCTTGGCATTTCCTTAAGCCCAACATTTAGATTGATGCAAATTTCTTTAACTAGATCGCACCAGTCTTACGTGACTAGGAATTTCACTGTAATCGCTAAATGTTTTACCAATGTAGAAGCTGACAAACCAGGATAAGGCGCCATCAGGTGACGCTGTGAAGAAAGGTGAACCTGGCGTTCCTGGAAATACATCTGTGTCAATCGACGGATCTTTACGACTCATATCCACAATGCTGGATAGCTCTTCTACTTTTGGCAAGCGCCAAGCTTTGCCCGTAGCCTTCGCTTCGCTTTTAACCAATGACAACGTTTGTTCCAAATTATAAGCGCCAGGAACCCCAGTGCAACCATCAATACTTGCGGTCATACCTTCAGGGCAACGTCTCCAGATCAGGCCAGTATTATTGTCTGTAACTTCAGTACCATCCTCAGAAATGATAAATCTTGCTGTCGGCTGCTCATCTGGGTTGCCTGCCTGTGGCTGGGAGTTATCAGTTTCATTCTCCATATTTAATCTTCTTTCTATCAGTTAATTATTAGTTAACAGGAAATTCCCTGCATTTTGCAAAAAATAATATTAATTAGTGCAACAATCTAACTACACGGTGCTTTGAATAGAACGCGTATTTGTAAAATAATTACAATATCTTGTCAATGCTGAATTCTACTCCAGAGTCGGCTCGCTTCCCACCTTTCTCCAGCGCCAAGCATTCCCTCATTGACCCGAACGTACTAAACGCACTTGAAGTTTACCGCCACAGACGTAAGTGTTCATGAAGCCACCATAAAACATAACATACCAAGCCTTTGACGAATTATTTTCCACAGGAGAAGCCGACCAGAAAGGAGTCGCAGGCGTCCCCGGAAAAGCGTTCGTATCAATCGCCGGATTTCCGAAGCTGGCATCTACAATGCTCGAAAGTTCTTTTACATCAGGAAGACGCCATGATTTGCCACTGGCCAATGCTGCATCGTTAGCCAGTGCCAGCGACTGCTCCCAAGTGTAAGCAGCTGCAACCCCATTGCAACCACTGCTACTGGCCGTCATACCTTCCGGACAACGCCGCCAGACGAGTCCAGTTTTGCTGTCAGCGACTTCGTCGCCCTCCGCCGAAATGACATACCTTGACTGAATTTGTGCACCTGACTTGTCTGGCTCGTTTGGCAAATCTGCCAACGGCGGGGAAGTGCCCGTTTCCATGATAATAACCTCCTAAAAATTAATTAAATTAAGCTCGCTGTACTAATTCAGCCCAGAAAAAATCCATTGACGGCCAGAATCTTCTTTCATTGGGTTGACCTGCGCATAAAACGGATAATGCAACTGTAATGTTTTTATATAATGTTTGTTGTACTGAAACATCAATGTCAAAACAACAACGACTTGCCTATTTCAAATATTGCGTGGACATAGCTTCATTTCCATCCTTTGTTAATTTGTCCAAATCAATTAACAAAATCAGTTTAACCGACAGCTTATAAAGCCATACCTTCTCTTAATTTTAATTTATTATAATCATGCTTAATATACTGGATAAAAATGACATTATCTGTCTTTAATCTTATGCGCAATACAGGGTGGTACAAAATCAATGGAAATCAATCGTTTGTTACATGCCACTTTTCTGGTGGCAGACCTGAATAAAGCGCGCATTTTTTACGAAAATGTTCTTGGGCTAGAACCTGACGGTCAACGTCCTGAAATGAGTTTTCCCGGTGTGTGGTATAACGTTGGTCAACATCAGCAGATCCACCTTATGCAACTTCCCAACCCGGAAGCAGGCTTGCAGCGTCCGGCGCACGGCGGGCGAGACCGCCACATAGCCCTGTCTATAAACCATTTGGATGCGTTGATGAAAAAATTGGATTCAGCCACGATAAGCTACACGGTAAGCATGTCCGGCCGCTCTGCCTTATTCTGCCGCGACCCGGATGATAACGCGCTGGAATTTATTGAGTACAAGCCATCTCTTTAAAATTGCGGGGTAGCAAATCCGCCCTGTTAAAAAACTACTCTGACTATTTTAAAATGCACCCTTGCTAAAGACCTCATTATATGAAAACTCCAAAAAGAATTGAGCCGCTCATCCAGGATGGCATAGTTGATATGGTTGACCGTCAGCTTATGAGTGGCAAAGAAGCCAATGTTTATATTGTCATCTGTGGAGAAAATATCCGCTGCGCGAAAGTTTATAAGGAAGCAAACAAGCGCAGCTTTCGTCAGGCCGTTCACTACACTGAAGGCCGCAAGGTGAAAAATAGCCGTATGGCACGCGCCATGGAAAAAGGCACCCGCTATGGCCGTAAAGAGCAGGAAACCGCTTGGCAAAATGCCGAAGTGGACGCTTTGTACAAACTTGCTGCTGCGGGGGTGCGTGTTCCACGTCCCTATGGATTTTACGAGGGTGTGTTACTGATGGAATTGGTGTCCGACGAGAATGGCGAACCAGCTCCGCGACTCAATGATCTGTTGCTCACTGATGAACTTGCGCGACAGTATCACCAGATTTTAATCAGGCAAGTCGTACGCATGCTGTGTGCTGGCATAATTCACGGCGACCTGTCCGAGTACAACGTCCTGGTGGACAACCACGGACCGGTCATTATCGACTTGCCCCAAGCAATCGATGCTGCCGCAAACAACAATGCCTGCAAAATGCTGGAGCGAGACGTTGATAATCTTGCAATCTACTTCGGCCAATTTGCTCCGGAACTACGTTTTACAGACTACGGCAAAGAAATCTGGTCACTCTATGAGAGCGGTGAACTACATCCTGAAGTCAAACTGACAGGCAATTTCAAACGGAGTGAAAAGCAGGCTGATGTTGGCGCTGTAATGCGGGAAATTGATGCCGCTCGAGATGCAGACACAGCACGCCGACTCTTGCGGCAAGCAGCTAAAGCGGATGGCAGATGAAACATTCCCCCTTGAAAATCGTAAATCCACCCCAACCTATGCGAGCGTCCTGCCTAAAAAATAACGGAGAGAGTAATGACCGATAATGTAACCAGCAATCGTGAAACCATGGGCTTTCAGGCCGAGGTAAAACAACTACTGCAGTTGATGATTCATTCGCTATATTCGAA
>JBDSEJ010000439.1:0-4723 GCA_039920105.1 Candidatus Nitrotoga sp.
GGTAACAGTTGAAAATTTGATACAACAAATGCAAAATTTCATTAAAATAAAGCAAGGAAAGTGATGCCTGAACTGGCATTTAAAAAAGCTAATTTATAAGGTTTATTTGTGCAGACTCCAGCAGAACGAATGGCTGAGTATGCTAAGTAAATTAATTCCGGGTGAGATTTGTAGTAGCTATAAAATGTATGAAAGTTTTTTCTGGACTTTTCTAACATTTTGCGGAACGAGTAGTAAAAATTGTCTTCATGTGATGTATTGTTTTAATACCAAAATAATGCAACCCGCAGTAAGCCATGAGATAAGATGCAATCTTATAATCTGTTGGCTTTCAACTAGTTTTCATCACCTGGGACGGTGAATTTAACCCTAAGCTATTAATAATATATAATTTTTGGAGACCAAAACAATGTCCCAGCAGCCCGTGCAATACTATTTTCGGCATCTAAAAGATGATTTTCCTGCGGGTATCGTGGTATTTTTAGTGGCTCTGCCGCTTTGTCTTGGTATAGCTCTGGCATCTGGGGCACCCCTGTTCGCAGGGCTAATAGCAGGTATGGTTGGTGGCCTGATTGTCGCTTGGTTAAGTGGTTCACAACTTAGTATTTCAGGCCCAGCGGCCGGCTTAACGGTGATTGTTTTTAACGCTATTGAAACTTTAGGTAGTTTTCAAGGGTTTTTGGTTGCCGTGATACTGGCGGGCATTTTGCAACTGATAGCTGGCTTCCTCAAAGCAGGAGTCATTGGAGCTTTTTTTCCTTCAGCTGTCGTTAAAGGGATGTTGGCTGCCATTGGCTTGATTCTAATTATTAAACAGATACCTCATGCTACTGGTTACAGTGAGCAATTTGGAGGCCCTGAAGCTTATACACATGAAGATGTTCCTGAGTTATTTTTTCCGATATTTGATGCATTTAGCTCCATTTCACATGGCGCCATTCTTATAAGTGCAGTTGCCTTATTGATACTAATAATTTGGGAACAGCCGTGGTTTAAAAAGCTGAGATATTTGAAACTAATTCCTGGACCATTGGTAGCCGTACTATGGGGTGTTCTCTATAATTTAGCCACTGAACAGTGGGCACCGGATTGGGCTGTTAGTGCAATCCACTTGGTGAATGTACCTGTCTCAAATAATGTAGGCGAATTTTTGAATAACTTCATGTTCCCAGACTATAGTTATTGGACTAATCCTCAGGTTTACATTATTGCAGTAACGCTAGCAATTATTGGTAGTCTCGAAACATTATTAAGTCTAGAGGCAGTTACTAAACTGGATCCTCTAAAATTTACTGCTCCGAATAACAGGGAGTTAAAAGCACAAGGAGTTGGAAATATTATTTGCGGATTAATCGGTGGCTTGCCCATTACTGCTGTCATTGTACGCAGTTCAAGCAATATTAACGCTGGAGGCAAAACGCCTTTATCCTGTTTTATTCATGGCTTATGTATATTGTTTAGCGTAATGTTTTTTGCGAGTTATATAAATTATGTTCCACTCGGCTGTTTGGCAGCCATTTTGCTGCATACCGGGTTTAAACTGGCAAAACCTACTTTATTCAAGGAATTTTATAGCAAGGGGTGGAGTCAACTGTTGCCTTTTGTTATTACAATAATGGTGATTTTAGCAACTGATTTATTAATAGGTATGGCAATTGGCATAGTAGTAGGTTTATTTTTTGTTATTAAGGCTAACTATCTTGCCGCCATCACTTTGACCCAAGATAAATCGTTTTATATATTAACGTTTAACAAAGATGTCGGTTTTCTAAACAAGTATCTACTTAGGAAACTTCTTTCGCATATTCAGCCAAACAGTACACTTACAATTGATGCCAGCAAAGCCCAAGCTATTGACCATGATATTGTGGAATCAATTGATGATTTTTTAGTAACTGCACCAAATCATAATATTTTAGTTGAAGTTTATGATCTATATGGCAAGGAAAATTTAAAAGAACACAAAGAATTTGTCGTTTTAAAAGATCACTATGATAAAAGCTCTTCTGGTAAGAATATGATTAAAGATAATAAAATTAGGGGGTTGTGAAATTAAAAATGACTTCAATTTTTTAAGTAAAGCCATTTTTTTTGACGTACAACTTTAAATATAACTTTTGTTAATTTAGGGAATAAATTAATTCCCTTTCTGAACCACATGAACGACCAATTGAAATCTAAAAAAGCATTATAGATTCGTACATTAAACTTTTAGATCCGTCCTGACCGTGTGATATCCACTGACAAAGGTGTCGGATCAGTAAGCCTTCACTTCGGATTTAATACTCAGTTTGCTCTTAAATGTAGCGCTCAAACGTGCGTTTATCAATCTTGGCCTTTTCCTGTAAATGGGCATTTGCCTTTCTTCACGGCGGGCAATTTCGTTTGGCACGATGAGGCCGTCCGGATTTATCTTTTGTACGCATCTTAGGTCAGCGTGAGGAGTTTTTAAGTTCAACCTGTTGTTGAACTTCGCGTTTTATTTAGAATTAATAATTAAAGTATCATCGTAAAAACTGACTTCGCCCGTTGAAATATCATGTATGCCACCAACAATTCCACACTCTCCGTTCTCAATCATTTCCTTTACAATAGGACTGCGTTCCATAACGGCCTGCACTACTTTCTTTACATTAATAGTGGCTACTTTCTCGACAAATTCACTATTCCCTGAATTTCGGTTCTCTGTTTCTGTTTTTTCATTATAAACAGCAGGTTGTAGTTTACTTAAAAGCGCGGTCAGGTTGCCCATTTCTATATGATCGCAAGCGCCTCTTACTGCACCACATTTTGTATGACCTAAAACCACTATCATTTTGGCCCCGGCTACTTTGCAGCCAAACTCCATACTACCTAAAACATCTTCATTAATAATATTGCCCGCAACACGAATGCTAAACACATCTCCCAAACCTTGGTCGAAAATCAATTCGACAGAGGTACGAGAATCTATGCAACTCAATATAACCGCAAATGGATGTTGTCCATCGGATGTTTCATTGGATTGTTGCAACAGGTTACGGTTAATTTTAAGGTTGTCTATAAAGCGTTTATTGCCTTTTCTTAATAAATCCAATGCCATTGCAGGTGTAATGGCATTTTGCATTTCTCGGGTTAATGTTTTCATTTTTATGTTCTTACATAATGGTTAATTTTATGTCGGCTCAACAAAGCCTATCGTTTCGACTATTACGTTTTTCAGTTTTGCATTTTCTCTATAATCATGTATAAATTCAACAACATCGTAAGCAATTGATTTTGAATTTGCACAGTCAATTATCACTGTTGAGTTTTCCGGAATAGCTTCCAGAGCCCGTATTATGCTTGCCTTATTAAAGAACGAAACTTCTTCTGCCAACACCAGATGGTGAACTTCCTGTCCATCTTCAGCTGTGATGGTATCTTTCATATAGTAGGCATTCCGGTAACTATGTCGTAAGGAGTAAAAAATACCGAAAACCATACCGATGGTAATTCCTTTAAGTAAATCGGTTGCCAAAATGCCGGCTACAGTCGCCGTGAAAGGTACAAATTGCTCCCAGCCTAATTGGTACATCTGTTTAAAAAGCGCCGGTTTGGCCAGTTTATATCCCACTATAACTAATATGGCGGCCAAGCTGGCGAGCGGGATCATGTTAAGTAGTTCGGCAATGGTAATAGCGCTGATTAATAAGAAAAAACCATGAAGAATTGTGGAGAGTTTGGTTTTACCGCCAAAAGAAATGTTTGCTGAACTGCGAACAATAACTTGGGTAACAGGTAATCCACCACACAGCCCTGAGACGATATTTCCCAAGCCTTGAGCTTTTAATTCCCGATTCGTCGGCGTAACTCTTTTATAGGGATCAAGTTTGTCGGTTGCTTCAACACAAAGCTATGTTTCCAAACTTGCAACAACGGCTATGACAACCGCTGTTTTCAAAATTTCAAAGTTGGTTATTGCAGAAAAATCTGGAAAAGTAAATTGGCCGAAAAACTCAGTTAAATTATTCGCAACCGGAAGCCTCACTAAATGGCCTGCAGATAAGCTAAAATTTAATGCGTTTGACTGGAATAGAGTGTTTGCTGCAATGCCCAATATAACGACCACAATCGGGCCTTGTATTAATCGAAAAAGCTTATGTTTTTTCGTTAATACGGTATCCCATAAAATCAATACTGCTATTGATAGTACTGCTATCAGTACAGCGCCAGGTGTAATGGCACTAAAAGCGCTGGAAATGGATGTTAATGTGGTCTCTCCATCTGTTTGAAAGTACGAAAGGTCGCCTTCAACATCTTTGTTGTAGCCTAGAGCGTGGGGTATTTGTTTTAAAATAATTAGAAACCCTATGCCAGTGAGCATGCCTTTAATGACAGAAGAAGGAAAGAAGTAAGCAATAAATCCTGCTTTGGCAAAGCCCATAATAAGCTGAATAATTCCGGCCAATACAACGGCTAGTAAAAATGCAGGCCAGGAGCCGAGGGTGTCGATAGCGGTCAATACAATGACGGCTAACCCGGCAGCAGGCCCGCTAACCCCCAAAAGGGCGAACCGCTGGCAATGCCCACGACAATACCCCCAATTATTCCGCCTATGATGCCGGCAAACAAGGGCGCACCGGATGCTAAGGCGATACCAAGGCATAAAGGTAAAGCAACCAAAAATACGATAATGCTTGCCGGAAGGTCGTGTTTGAACTCTTTAAAAATATTATTCATATTCGTAGTCCTACACTTTTAT
>JBDSEJ010000440.1:0-8407 GCA_039920105.1 Candidatus Nitrotoga sp.
ATAAGTTATAGCGCTATTTTTGGAAAAGTGGATCTCTGTTCCCTCCACTATTTGATCTGCAGGTAAGTGATGTTTACCTGAAGGGATGCTAACGGTAAATGCGGAGCCCACCCCTGGCTCGCTTTCCGCTTTAATAGAGCCTCCATGCAACTTGACCAACTCTTGGACCAATGTTAGACCTATACCGCTACCTTCGTGGGTTCGTGATAGCGCGTTTTCGATTCTATGAAAACGGTCGAATAAATGATGCAATTGATCGTTTGGAATTCCTGTGCCCGTATCCCTGACAGTCAGTTCTATAGAGCTACGCTTTTGTATTTGGCTTACCGTAACTTTTCCTTCGAAGGTGAATTTCAAAGCATTGGAAAGCAGGTTAAGTACAATTTTTTCCCACATTTCACGATCAACATACACAGGTTCTGCTAATTCCTGGCAATCGGTAATCAATTCAAGACCGCCGCGCTCCATAGCTGCACGAAAAACACTAGCCAGGTCGGTGGTAAGCTCGGCAAGATCTGTGGGCTGAAAGGCTGCATGACTTCGTCCGGCTTCGATCCGAGAAAAATCGAGTAAAGTATTAACCAATCGCAACAATCGAACACCATTGCGGTTTACAATTTCCAGGCTATCTTTTATGGGATTGGGAAGCTCTGTTCCATATTTGGTCAGAAAATCTTCTACAGGACCGAGCATTAACGTAAGCGGTGTACGGAATTCATGGCTTACATTAGAGAAGAAGGCTGTTTTCGCTTTGTCCAGTTCCGCTAATTCTTTAGCACGTTTTTTTTCATCCTCGTAAATTTTGGCATTGGCGACTGCAGAAGCAATTTGGCCTGCCAACAGCTCAAAAAATCCCTTGTAGGCATCATTAAAAACAAGCCGCGGACTGACTGCAGTTACTAGAAAACCGGCGAGTTGAGTTTGACCTGGAATTGTCAGGGGAAGAATCATTGCCTGTTGAGGATTTTCCGGCCAGACACCTACATGATTGTCGCCAAAATGGGCGCGTAAATTTTCAACTTCCACGCTGTGTCCCTGTTCCATCACATCTGCAAATGGCCAAAAACCATTTTTCTCTGCTATTTTGACTAGCTCAGGAACTATTTGGTTATTGATGCCCATCTGGTTAAGTCCTGCCAAACTAGCTGTCTCGCCATTGCTACCTACTAAATAAATAAGCGTAAATGGAAGGTCTTGCGGGTTGCTTTGCAGAATTTGTACAGCATTCTGACAGGCTTCATTGACAGTTCTCGCTTCATCTGTAGTGCGAGCGGCAAGTTCTCGCAAGGTCTGTAGTCTGCGCTCACCAATTACACGTTCAGTATCCTCGGTAACAACACATAACATCCCGCCAATGCCATCACCATCTGGCAAAGCACTGTAAGAAAATGTATGATAAGTCTCCTCCGGAAAATTCCGACGCTCCAGAAATAACAGCAATTTTTCGTCCCAAGTGGCTTCTCCGGTTTGCAAAACAGATTCTGCACGTGGACCTATGTCATGCCATATTTCTGACCATACTTCACTCGCAGGTTGTCCCAGTGCCCAGGGATGCTTGGGACCCAAAGTCATTGCCGCATAGGCATCGTTATATAAAAAAATAAACTCAGGCCCCCAACCAATCCACATGGCATAGCGCGATCCAAGCATAATTTCAACAGCGGTTTTGAGACCTTGAGGCCATTGACTCATGGCACCAAGTGGAGTCGAAGACCAATTGAAATCCTGTGTGCGCCTGCTCATTTCATTTCGAATGACATCAGAATTGTTTTTCTTCATTTTACTTTTGAAATTTTTATAGTTTGGGGAATGAAAAACTTGAGTTTTATCAGTAACGGTTCAGCGAGGAGTGTTTGAACTTTCTCACAGGAATCACATCTCCAACTTCACTTGGCTGTATCAATAGTTGCACTCAAGAGAAAAATGTTTAATCCGTTCAGGATGACTAAATAAGACTTAGCTCTCTGTGCGGCACCGCACAATTGAAGAAGTTAATGACGGGGTTTATACAATGTTCGATGGTAAAATAATATATAACTCACTTTTGCCGTCTCATTAACGGTCTATAATTATCCCATTGAGTAGAACTAACATCATTATAAGGGATTTTGCAACAGTTACGATTCATGTCAGCAGCCTGTTTAACCAACCTCATATAGCCTTTCAGCTCTCGCTGTTGTATTATAAAAATAGTTAATTTAATTAATATCTTACATTTATTTTCCCTTAGCAGTTCACTTGAAAATTGCATTGGACGACAATAATTAGATAAAAGAGTTAAAAGCCGACTTTTTCAACGAGAGCTTTGCCAGCAACTCAATCATTAAAACGTATCGCCAGATAAGCAACTTCCACCACCACTAGCTCTTCTACTCCGTCGGGGAGGTGCAACATTACAACATCCTCTACGCGCGCTTTTAGTAGCGCCCGAGCAAGTGGTGATACCCAGCTAATTAATCCTCGCCCGGCATCGGCTTCATCCACGCCGACTATGCTGTAGGTATGCTCAGCACCGTCCTGCCTGCAGACTGTGACTGTCGCACCAAAGAATACTTGATCACAAAATCCTCGCTGCTCCGGATCCACCACCGCGGAATTTTCCAGACGCTTGGAAAGAAAGCGGATGCGCCGATCGATTTCGCGCAGGCGTTTCTTGCCGTAAATGTAATCGCCATTTTCCGATCGATCGCCGTTGGATGCGGCCCAAGTAATGGTTTGCACCAACACTGGGCGTTCAACCTTCCATAGCTGATCGAGCTCATCTTTAAGTCGTTGGTATCCAAAAGGGGTGATGTAGTTTTTGACTCCTTCTGGGAGTGGAGCTAATAACGGACCTTCTTCCTCGTCAAGACTTTCATCCGTTTCTTTGGTAAAAGCTTTGCTCATGATTGTCCGTCCTTTTGGGTAGTTGATATGTTAAAAAATCTAACTAAATGCCGTAATGTGTCATAAAAGCGGTGATTAGCAACTTAGGGTTTATAGAAACCGCCAACTC
This sequence comes from Candidatus Nitrotoga sp., assembly GCA_039920105.1. GTDB lineage: Bacteria > Pseudomonadota > Gammaproteobacteria > Burkholderiales > Gallionellaceae > Nitrotoga. Next base: position 2,996 of record JBDSEJ010000440.1, read on the forward strand.
TGAAGCCGGACGAGCCGGAAGCAAAAAGGGTAATGATCAAAAAAAACTATCTATGGCATGGTTGCCTGCGAAAAAGTTCTCCTCGGCTGCAACTGGTGTGACCATGAGATCAACATTTTGTTAGACGTTCATTCAGACCGACGGATTTCATTAAAAATTCACGTTTTAAAAACAAGAGCGGAACAACATGAATGAACATAAATTTTTTGAACCAAGGGATTAATCGCTGCTACGCGACACCCAGTAACCTGAATTTAATATTCAAGGGTGAGGTGTGCGGATCTAAATAATTATTCAAACTGTGACTGACATTGACCTGTCGAGGCAATTAAAACAATTTTGGGACTATGATCTGATCAAAAATGTCGCTGGAACTTGCTGATAATAAGTGACTTGATACTGGCAAGTCACTGTCGAATAGATGAGCAATTACAGAGTTCATCATATTGTCATTACTTAAGAGTCAACTTAAGAAACGTATAACATAATGCATGGTATGACTAGGTATTAAATCGAAAAGCTATCCGGGCTGGCATAGCATAACGGCCCAGCCCGGATAAATAGTTACTCCAATTATGTATTGCGTGGCGTTATGGAAAGAGGAAGTTGTTTCGAAAGTTAAAAGTGACTTTTCAATACATGATTAGTCAATTTCTGAAAGTATATATTTCGAATTGCCAACAATGCAGAAGCCACTCAATGAATGTTATGGCTTGTTAAAAAGTTTGCCAACTTCTTGATGAGCAAGCTGTTCCATGTTCAGTGGGAATGAACCGCGATCTGAAAGCCCCCTAAGAATTAAATGTGCCGGGAGTCTGGCTAAGGTCATCGGTGGACGTACAGGGTTTTCACCACCAGTCGTACCTTCATCCTCTACTCCTGCAACGATGCCAACACTACTTACTACTTTTGTTACTGCGTGATAGTCCTTTTGATCTTTTAATGCATGGATGATTGCGACTTGAGCATTAACGATACCAATAAGTAATTCGGTCAGATCTTTCTCGGTTATTACAGCCATAATGAATCCTTTAAAAATTAAATGTTAAGTAAAAGTGTTAAAACAGACGGTGCCAAGAATCATTCAAAGAAGTAATGTTTTACACCTCGGAACACTTTAACTCACCATTCTGTAGAAATCAATAATCTAAGATCATAGTCCCACATACGTCAGCGACTGAAGAAATTGCCCTGCATTTTGATACCCAACGACACGGGATCTGACTTGCTCACTCCCTTGTGCATCAAAAAATAGTATGGCAGGCGGACCATATAGCTCAAAACGTTTTAGCATTGCCTTATCGTCGTCGTTATTGGCAGTGACGTCGATTTGTAGCAATACAGTGTTTTTCAGTTTAGTCTGCACCATAGTATCGGTGAATGTGAAACGCTCCATCTCCTTGCACGATATGCACCAGTCTGCGTAAAAATCCAGCATCACAGTCTTGCCATTTGCCTGAGCAATGCGGGCATCCAGCTCAGCAATATTCTTTACTCGCATAAATTGCAGAGATGGGGCAGTTTCTGCCTGGCTGTTACCAATTGCTGCGAGCGGGCGCAGGATGTCGCGTGCGCCGGAGAGCGCACCGATTAAATAGGCGCTGCCAAGCAGAAGCATGAGAATACCGATGCCTTTCCAAAGTTTCTGCCAACCTGACGCATTGTTTGGCAGCGCGTCCAGTGCTTTCATATAAATAGCGGAAAGCACAAGTAGTATCGCCCACAGCAACATCTGTATGCTCAGCGGGATCAGCGTTGAGATAATCCATATCGCGAGTGCCAACATTAATACGCCAAAGAAGTGTTTGACCGCTTCCATCCATGCGCCCACCTTGGGCAATAGCACGCCAGCTGATGTGCCAATCACCAGCAATGGCAAGCCCATGCCCATTGCAAGTGCGAACAAAGCTGTCCCGCCCAATAAGGCGTCATGAGTCTGTCCGATATACAGCAGAGCAGCCGCCATGGGTGCGGCGACGCATGGACTGACGATAACGGCAGACAACGCACCCATCACGAACACGCCGCTTAGATGGCCGCCATGCAGGCGGTTACTGGTATTGGTCAACTTGCTTTGCAGGGCAGCGGGAAGCTGTAGCTCATAAAAACCGAACATCGAGAATGACAGCAACACGAACACGGCAGCGAAGCTGCCCAGCGCCCAAGGCGTTTGCAGCGCGCTGGATAATAGCGTGCCGGAAAGACCGGCGGCCACGCCGATCGCTGCATAGGTTAATGCCATGCCAAGCACGTAGGCAAGCGACAATAGGAAGCCGTGCATTTTGGTGGGATGTGAGCTGCGGCCGACGATGATGCCGGAAAGAATCGGAATCATCGGCAGCACGCAGGGGGTGAATGCAAGTAGCAACCCGGCACCAAAGAAAAATGACACGATCAGCCAAAAGCTACCGTGCTTTAATAAGTTGGCGAGCTGCGTATTTTCAGAATCAGCAGAGATTGCAATATCTTGCGCCGACTGCGACGGGGCTTGCTTCTGAGGCGTAATGGTTGCTGCAAGGCCCACATCGGGTAGCTTGATGTTGAACTGCTTATCAATCGGCGCGTAGCAAAGATCATTATCTTTGCATCCCTGATAACTGGCTGCCAGCGCAATATTCTGAGCCTTATTATTGTTGCGTTCCAGCGTAATCACCGCTTGGAAGGACTGATGAAATACCATCATGTCCCCAAAGTTGGGGTCAGACTTCATCTCCCCTTTTGGTAAGGACACATTCGTAATTTTTACATCCGCAGTATTTGCTGGGTCGCCCGGTAATGTGAATTTAATCTTGTCGCGATACAAATAGTAACCGGTCGTTATCTTGAAATTGGCAAGCACGGTAGTTTCATCGCGCACGCTGACCTCCAGCCCGAATGCCTTATCCGGATGCAAAATAACAGTTTGCTTCGCGCCGCCCAGCAGCGGCAGGCGATCCAGAAAACTTTCCGCCTGGGATATCGGAGCCAAACATAGTAATAACAATAGTAAAAAACGCATCGATTTTAAAACCTTAGTGGATGTTATCTATCAATCAGAAATTTGATGAATCAAATGCCGCTACGGGAATAGTGGATATTCTGACTCTAAAGGCTATAAGGTGAGCAATCCAATTCGAGCCACAGTCTGCATTACTAATCCCTTCGGCCTCATATTGTCAGAGAGGACTGGCTGGGGTTTGGGATGTTTCCTGCTCGATCCACTTTAGATAGCCGGGCAATCCCGCGTTAACCGTGACAGCAATGATTTCGGGAAGTTCATAGGGATGATGTTCACGGATTATGGCTTCAAGTTGCGGGTAGGCTGTGCGGGTAGTTTTGATCAGCAGCGGCACCTCGCTAGCCGTCTCTATTTTTCCCTGCCAAAGATAGGTCGATGTGCATTCCGCCAACATGTTGATGCATGCGGCGGCACGGCTTTCAATCAACGTCTTGGTTACCCGCTCTGCACTCTCACGATTCGGAAAGTTGGTTAGGACTAGAAGAATTTCACTCATTAGTTTTATGCCGCTTTCACATTAGCGCAGCGAATTCCCAATTGTAGCAACTCATCCCACACGTTGCCGCGGCGCAAGCCCTTAATCACCTTGTCAACATGCGCCGCCTGACGCAAAGCGCGCTCGGCTATAACCGGAGTGAAGCGCCGCACTGCTCGCTCCACGAGCTTTTGGCGTGTACCCCATACTCGCGTATCGCGTAGCGCAGAAGTTAAACTGCCATTGCGCTGTAAGGCGAATAACACTTTGTTCAGCGTGCGAATATCTTCGGCCAGCGCCCACAGTATAAGTACGGTAGCCGTGCCTTCCGCACGCAGGCCATCAAGGATGTGTGTATATCGCGTTACATCACCCGCCAGCATGGCCTCAGACAGCTTGAACACGTCATAGCGCGCCACATCCATCACGGAGTCCTTCACCTGTTCGAAAAGTAATGGCCCGGCAGGGAAAAGCAAAGCGAGTTTTTCAATTTCCTGATGAGCCGCCAGCAGATTGCCTTCTACCCGCTCGGAGAGAAATCTCAAAGTATCCGCATCGGCGGATTGGCTCTGCCGTTTCAATCGGTTCGCAATCCAGGCAGGCAGTGCATTCAGTGCAATTTCCTCGGCAGAGATGATTACCCCATTCGCTGACAGCGCAGTGAACCACTTGCTGTTCAAGGCAGCCTTGTCCAATCTGGGCAGCGATACCAGCGTGACTGTGTCGACGTTCAAATTCTGGCAATAATCTTGCAAGGCCTGCGCACCTTCCACACCCGGCTTGCCGGATGGGATGCGCAGGTCCACCAGCTTGCGGGAAGAAAAGAGCGACAGGCTCTGCGCGCTGTTGCGCAACTCGGCCCACTTGAAGCCTGACTCAGCGATTAGCACTTCACGTTCGGTATAGCCTGTCATGCGGGCGGCAGCGCGGATGGCATCGGCAGCCTCGATAGCAAGCAGCAATGCATCGCCGTGAATGACGTACAGCGGTGCAAGCCCTTGGGCAATATGATGCGACAAATCCTCCCCGGAAATTTTCATTGCAGGTCAGTTAGTTCTTGGTGGTGATTGTGGCGCCTTGGCGAGATTTAAACGGCGCAATATCTGCTGTATCGCGTCCTTGCGCATGTCTTGATAAAGCACTGTTTCCTCCATTTCCTTGGCAAGAATCTGTGTATTGTCATACGATAAATAACGCTGTAGTACGATTTCATCTGCGGGAACCCATTCCTCCAGTTGCCTGTCAAAAGCACGCAATGAAACACGGTAGTTCAACTGATATTCGTTCACGCGACCAGTGCTGTTCAAGGAAAGTATCTGCTTGCTCATGATTTCGGAAACGATATGCAGAGTCAGTTGCGCGTTTTCGGGCGAGTCAGCGATCTTTATGTCATACATCTGCATAGTGCGTTTTAAATCGACAATAAAGGGTGCATTGGTATTGGGTGCCTGTATGAACAATGTCTGGAATGGGAACGTATACGTGCCCCCTTGACCGCGCAAATGGAAGCCGCACGCACTCATTAGCAGCGTAAGTATCAACAGCGGTAATATCAGCAAATTTGTGCGCATTGGCATCTTTCTATAGGTTAAATTACGACGTTGATCAAGCGTCCGGGGACCACAATGATTTTTTTTGCCGCTTGGCCGGCCAGCAGTTTTTCAACCGGCGGAAACTTTAAGGCAAGCTGTTTGAGCATGGCGTGATCAGCGTCTTTCGTGACGCGCAACTTCCCCCGCAATTTCCCATTGACTTGAATGATCAGTTCAATTTCGTCCTGTATTAATGCGGATTCATCCACTTCTGGCCAAGGAGCAGAGAGAATGTCATCGCCGTAACCCAACTCTTGCCAGAGTGTTTGCGTGATGTGTGGCGCAATGGGGGAAAGCAGGCGCAGCAGGATACTCAATCCATTTGTGATGACAACAGCTTTTGTATT
>JBDSEJ010000441.1:0-2199 GCA_039920105.1 Candidatus Nitrotoga sp.
TGCCGGGCTGACTGGGCGCGGTGCGCGGCACATAGCCGTCATGCCCTGCTTTTGGGCGGCAGGTTCGCACGTCATCCAGGACATCCCCGAAATTCTGGACGCATTCCGTGTCAGCCATCCCGACATCTGTCTGACGCTAAATCAACACATCGGCAACTCGAACGGCATGGGCCGGTTGATTCTGGACATAGCATCGGCATGACGAGAAGGAAACCCCCATGGCAACCCTGAAGCTAATCCTCAGTCGATTCACACCTCGCTACCGTGCTTGGCCACTGCCAGTGCTGAAAATTTGAAAGATAGGCTTTAGTAGGGGCGCGCAATATTTGTTGCTGCACGCGCCAGCCACCTCAACCCCCCTTACGCTGGATGTTATGCCTGACGTGCCTGGCACCGATATAAACCAAACCGGCCACCACGGGGATTGCGACCGCTTTGACAACGTCATCGTCCAGATGGAAAAAGCCAATGTGCTCTGATCCTTTGACCAGATAGCCAATCAGGCTTACGGCGTAATAGGTGATTGCCGCGACAGATAGCCCCTCCACAGTTTGTTGCAAATGCAATTGCAACTCCGAGCGCCGATCCATCGCAGCGAGCAATGCCTGATTTTGTGCTTCCCGCCTCACATCGACGCGGGAACGCAACAGGTCACCCGCATGAGAAACCCGATTGGACAACAAGTCGAGCCAGTTCGCGGCGGCATCGCAAGTTTGCTTCGCAGGCTCCAAACGGCGGTTAAGAAAGCCCCCTAAAACAGGTATGCCTTCTATAGGTGATTCGCGAAGTTCCGCCAGACGATTGGACACCAATCCGAAGTAGGCGCGCGTCGCGGAGAGGCGGTAATAGTTGGCAGATACCATGTGCTCCACCTTGGCAGCGAATTCCGACAGCTCGTCCAGCAGTTTCTCATCCGTTTTGTCGGTGCCGAGCGCGATGGCATCGGTAATGAGGGTCAGCCTTTCGTCTGCTCTGCTGAGCGAGGAGACAAGATCCCGCGCCTGCGGCAGCGCCAGCAGCGCGAGCATGCGGTAGGTCTCAACTTCCAGCATCTGCAACATCAACCGCCCCGTTTGAGCAGGCAAGGGATTGTGATCGATGAACAGCAGCCGAGTGTAACCGTCGGCATGGATACGGAAATCGGTGTACACCGGGCTGGCGTTTCGTCCCACCCTGGAACCCACCAGCGTCGCAATGTCGAAGTCCTGTGCAAGCTCGGCTAAGGACGGCACAGCTTCTGAGGGCGAACCACGTCGGATGGCGATGTGCATCGCCACCAAGGTCTGCCCCGGGATCGCAGCAAGCCAGTCCGCAGGCAAATGGTTGATCACCGCGGATCGGTGTAGGGTTCGTTGAAGTCTCCCTGGAGCGCGAACTTATAGCGCGTGAACTCATGATGGCGTTCTACCTTAACCCGTAATTCACCAAGGTCGAGGCGCAAGTGCTTCTCCTCCTGCAGCGGCAGAGTCTGGCCGTAGCGTGCGTAGAGGTCGGCAAGATGCATCCACTCGCGTTTACGGTCGTGTTCATCCACCAGTACCGCAAGATAGGACAATCGCTCCGGTGCCTGCAGTATTTCGTAAGGACGCGCGCGCACCTCGTTGTTCAAGTCACGGCGCTGGGGGTGCTCAACGGGAAGCATTAATTGCATGGTTCTTTATACCAAAATTTAACAACTGATATCATGCCGGAAAAGATCGGTTGCGGAAATGCGAATCAGGATAGCCTTGCCAGAGTTGAGTTGCAGCCAACTTAGCGCCAATAGCCGGGAGTGGTTTTGCGTCATTCGCATTATGTTTAAATCGTTTGCCGGCGACCATCCCCAATGACCGGTTGGTGTCCACGCGCAGAAGGCGTTGAAAGTCCCCTTCGCTAGCCAAAATATTCCGCACAACCCTCAAAATAAAGGTCGGCGAACCGGTTAGTAACCGACAGTGTAATGCTTTCCTGCTTGGTAGTCGTCCCAGAAACCTGAATATTTACAAAGTAAAACTTTGCCACCTGCCGGGCTTATCCACAGCTTTGTTGTACACTTCATCGCTACAACATCTCGTCAATTTTCATACTGTACAGATGATCGTTTTTCAACCGGCGCCAACACGTTAGGCAACACAGTATCAGTAATGTTATGATTTTAAGACTATTGAATAGAGCAACTATAGTGTAAATACACTGAGCATTTTACAGCATGCCATAGAA
>JBDSEJ010000442.1:0-5717 GCA_039920105.1 Candidatus Nitrotoga sp.
GTTTAATTTGAAATACGTGGCTCTGGCCTGATTGGGCGGATCGAGGAAGAAAAACGAGAAATTTATGATGCGCAAATAACAACCTGAATGGAAAAACTTTACAAACCTCCAAAATCGGGGAGTATTAATGGCCCGACGGTCAAACCCGACAGGCTGCTAGGATGAGCGCCATGGTCATGCGAAACTCATCGACTGACGGATTGATCTCGATTGCCCGTCGAGCCAATTTCTCTGCCGAAGCCAGCTGACCGTCGTGAAGGTCCAGTCGGGCGAGCCCGTGCAAGGCACTGGGGTCGTCTGGGTATGCTCCAATCGTTTTATCGAACAATGCGCGGGAAAGTGCAAAATTCCCGTCATGGAAGGCGCGAACTGCCCCCATACACATCTCAACAAGACGGCGGTTGTGGTAGGACGATGCGCCGGACCACTTTAATCGCAAAATACTTTCCGAACGTTCGAGGCGAGGTATATCCCGGGTTGCTCCGGAACCAGTGCCAGAGGTTCCCAAGTAGGGGCGATAGTTGAATCCCACAACCGGAACAAATACAAAGTCGGAGTGTTCTGCAATTTGATTCAGAAAATCGCGATCCTCGCAAATTTCAAGTGTTTCATCAAAGCGGCAGCCCAATTCAATGACTTTGCGGCGGATAATCGCCGCCTGCCAGTAAAACAAGGGGCCGAAGTACATCAGTGCGCGGTTGAACGGGCTACCAAAAAGCTTTTCGACCTTCCCGTTTTCATCAAGCACTCTGGTTCGACCGTAAACTAGCAGCGTTTCAGGATATTCACGGGAGGCGTTCAGCATTTCAGTGAGGAAATCAGGATCATACGTATCGTCGTCATCCAAAAAGCAGAACCACTCACCCTGCACGGCCTGCAACCCTTCGTTGGCTGCTTGTGGTCGTGGCAAACAGTGGTGGCCGCCTACGATTCGTATCGAATGGCCGGACCGCCAGGCTATAGCCGGCAGCGCCAGGTGGCTCCCGCCAGTTGCATCGACCACGATGACCTCAACGTCTGGGTAATCCTGCCGTGCGATCGATTCCAGCGCCAAGCGAAGTTCCGGTCGCCCCATGCTGCGCACGATGACGGATAATAGTGGTAGAGTCAGTCGATCGCCAGGAGACATAGCACGTACTTTCTATGAAGAACAAGTATTAAAAGTGCACAGCGCTCTTGAAATTAGGTCACGAGTCCGTAAATGTAGAATTCAATGGATCAAAAATAGGGCCGCGAGCCCAAGGAAAATGAAGAAGCCGCCGCTGTCGGTAATTGCGGTAAGTATTACACTGGAACCGATGGCCGGGTCACGCCCCATACGCTGCATGGACAGTGGTATCAGCAAACCAGCCAATGCGCCAAGGACTAAATTGAGCACCATGGCACCAGTTAAAATCACGGCAAGCAGAACATCTTTATATAGGAAATAAGCGAATAACCCTGCTACACCGCCCCAAATCAAGCCGTTCAGTCCACCGATAGTAAGCTCCTTACCGATTAGCTGCCGTGCATTTGCTGGATTAAGCTGACCCAGTGCCAGCGAGCGGATAATAATAGTAGCGGTCTGGTTTGCCGAATTGCCGGCAATGCCTGCCACAATAGGCATTAGCGCTGCAAGCGCGACAATTTCTTCGATGGTATTTTCAAATTCGCTTATCACGCGCGAGGCGAAAAATGCAGTACACAAATTCAGTGCCAGCCACATCCAGCGGTTTTTTACGCTTTTCCATACCGAGGCAAATATATCCTCTTCGCCGCGCAACCCTGCCGTATTCAAGATGTCGCTTTCCGATGCTGAACGGATATAGTCCATTACTGTGTTCACGGTAACGCGACCAACCAGCTTGCCATCTTCTTCTACTACAGGTGCTGAAACTAAATCATAGCGTTCAAATGCCTGTGCTGCTTGCTCCGCCTTGTCATCAGAATGCAATTTGATGGTGTCGGTCAGCATCAGCTTGCTTACGGATACATCAGGTTCGTTCACCAGCAAGCGATTAAGCGGTAATACACCCTTAAAAATATCGTTCCTATCCACTACGAATAGCTGGTCAGTATGATCTGGCATCTCGTCGAATCGGCGCAGATAACGTGACACTACTTCCAGCGTGACATCCTCGCGAATGGTCACCATATCGAAATCCATCAGCGCGCCTACCGCATCATCTGGGTAGGACATCGCCGCGCGTAATTGCTCTCGCTCCTCAATGGTTAGAGATTTAAGCACATCGCGCATTACCGCATGGGGCAAATCATCCGCCAAGTCGGCAATTTCGTCAGTATCAAGTTGCTCAGCTGCCTCGCGCAGTTCTTCGCGACTCATTGTGGCAATCAATGATTCACGCACTGAATCGGAAACTTCGATCAGAATTTCGCCATCATGATCGGCTTTGACCAGATCCCATACCAGCAAGCGCTGTTCGATAGGCAGAGCCTCCAAGATAAAGGCGATATCGGAGGGATGCAATTTTCCCAACTTATCTTGCAGCTCGGCTAGATGCCGCTTGTGTAGTATGCTTCCCAACAAATCGTGACGCTCTTGACGTGGCATTTCCTGCTTGCGTGCCAGCGTTTCGACCAGAACGTGTTTATCCAGCAGGCTTTGCACCTGATGCAGATGTTCCAGCACGTTTTCAGTGTAATGAGGTTCGTGGTTTTTGGTCATGATGCGCTACCTGAAAGACTGCGACTATTGTAAAGAAGTTAGATGACTGACGTGTGCCATAATATCAATGGAAATCGGCTATTTTCGCTTGGTATGATTGCACTTTCCTGCAGCCCTATAGTTAAAGAGCAACTTACCTGCACCATAATTTAAAATGCTGATATTGCCCATTTTTCGGCGTGAGCTGTTCGAGTTATAGTGGCTGCAAGTGCCGAATGGTAAGTTGAGCAGTCGACATCGCTATAATGCCTCTAAAGTTGCCAATCAATTGAATTCTTTCCAAGGCTCTTTAGGATTTCATTCGTTTTCGAAAAATGCTTACACCCAAAAAAACCTCTATGAGCTGAAAGTGGGGAGGGGTGCGGAGCGGCCAAAACATGATGTTTTGCGCGATCAATAAATTGGCCCTTCTTTTGGGCATATGATCCCCAAAGTAAAAAAATGATTCCCTTCTTTCGTTCATTGAGTTCAGAGATTATCTTGTCGGTAAACTGTTCCCAACCTAAGCCTGCATGCGCAGCAGCCTTTCCGTCTTCAACAGTGAGTACAGCATTTAAGAGTAATACACCTTGCTTTGCCCATTTTTCTAAATAACCATGATTTGGTGACGTTACTCCGACATCATTTTTCAATTCCTTGAAGATGTTTATTAATGACGGTGGAGGTTGAATTCCCTCACGAACAGAAAAACATAGGCCATGGGCTTGATTCGGACCGTGATAAGGGTCTTGGCCAAGAATAACCACTTTTACGTCTTCGAAAGCAGTAAGCCGCAATGCGGAAAAAATATCCGAATTTTCCGGATAAATAATCTTGCCATTTGCTCTGCTTTCGTCAACAAAACTGATGAGCTTTTTAAAATAGGTCGCTTGTTTTTCCGCTGAAAGAACTGTTTTCCAGGTTTGGGTTTCTGATTCATCTGATTCAGTTGAATGTTGGTGAAGTTGTATATTACTCATGGGAATTGGTAGGAAAGTTGTGGGAGGTTTCAAGTCAGTGTTCGTGCATACTATTGACATAATTATCGTAATTTTAAGCATTCAGAGTTGTTTTATTGCACAGGCATTCGCAAGGCTCTAGTCACTACCTCGCGAGTCAGGTGAGGGGCAAATAGCTCGATGAAGTGATAAGTATAGCCGCGAAGAAATTCGTTGCGGCGGATGGCAATGCGCGTGGTGCTGGATTGGAATAGGTTGCCGGTATCTATCATGCGTAAGTTTTTGTCGCGTTCTGGAATGAATGCCATTTGTGCGACTATGCCAATACCCAAACCTAACTCTACATAGGTTTTAATTACGTCGGCATCTATGGCAGTAAGTACGATGTTAGGGGTTATGTCTTGCGCATTGAAAGCGGCATTGATCTTGCCTCGTCCGCTAAATGCGAAGTCGTAAGTAATGATGGGATATTGAGCAATTTTTTCCAGCGATAGTCGTTCTTCCGCCAATAGTGGGTGGTCTGTCGGCACCACGATGCAGTGGTGCCATTCATAGCATGGCAATGTCGTCAGCTCATCGAACATAATTAGACTTTCAGTTGCAATGGCGATATCTGCTTCTCCATTAAGTACCTGTTGCGCAATTTGGGTGGGGCTACCTTGATGCAGGCTGAGTTTAACCTTCGGATATCGTGTAATGAACTGTTTGACTATTGGTGGTAAAGCATAACGTGCCTGGGTATGCGTGGTAGCGATGGTAAGAGAGCCACTATCTTGGCTGCGGAACTCCAACCCAACTTGTTTTAAGTTGTCTACTTCATGAAGCATACGCTGGGCAATTTCGAGTACGGCCTTGCCTGGCTCGGTGATAGCGGCAAGGCGTTTGCCATTGCGCACAAATATTTCGATTCCCAGTTCTTCTTCCAAAGATTTTATCTGCTTGCTCAGCCCGGGTTGCGAGGTATAGAGAGCTTTCGCTGCATCGGAAATGTTTAGTTCATGATGAACTATCTCGTTTAGATAGCGCAGTTGTTGTAAGTTCATGGCGACGCTTCTTATAACATTAGGTTATAAATACTAACATATTGTTATTTGATAACAATATAGAGGTGCGTTACCATGCGCGCTGTTTTAGGGAGTTTGGATGGACTGGCTTTATACATTTTCTGGTTTTATAGTCGGCTTTGTGGTCGGCGTGACTGGCGTTGGCGGCGGCTCCTTAATGACACCGCTACTGGTGCTGGTGTTCGGCGTTGCTCCGGCCACGGCTGTCGGCACTGACTTGTTGTATGCGTCGTTGACAAAGATGGGCGGCAGTTGGGTACATGGGCGACGCGGCACGGTGGATTGGAAAGTGGTTAAGCTGCTGGCCATGGGCAGTCTACCCTCCGCTCTCCTTAGTATGGCGCTGCTCCATTATTTGGCGCTGGACGAGAATCATTTGAAATCGCTTATTACCAGCGTATTGAGCGTTGCATTGTTATTGACTGCTGCAGCGCTGCTGCTTAAGCCGTATTTGAAAAAGCTTGGGGAACGTCCGGATGGTGTGATGTTCGAACTGCATGCGCATCATTTAGCTGGTGCCACTATTTTAACCGGTGCGGTTCTGGGAGTGCTGGTAACTATTTCATCGGTTGGTGCGGGTGCGCTGGGTGTGGTGGTGTTGCTGTTTCTGTATCCGCGCGCGCCTATGGCCAAGATCGTCGGTACTGACATTGCACATGCGGTGCCGCTCACTCTTATTGCCGGACTGGGTCATGCCGCGATGGGTACGGTAAATTACGGGTTGCTGGGTAGTTTGTTGCTGGGTTCGCTGCCCGGAATTTATCTGGGTAGCCATCTTGGTATAAAGATCCCAGACCAAGTATTGCGCCCGATTTTGGCGACTATGTTGACTGTTATTGGTATTAAGCTGATGTTGTACTGAAATTGTTGCTTAATAGATAAAGAGCGTTTAAAAAAATTGGCCGCGGAGGCAGGGTTAACTGAACTTGGCTTTATAATGCGCCGTTAATGTAAGGAAATTAAAAAATGTATAAATATGATGTTTATGACCATCAAATTGTTAATGAACGCGTCGCTCAGTATCGCGACCAAGTGCGTCGCCGTTTGTCA
>JBDSEJ010000443.1:0-4788 GCA_039920105.1 Candidatus Nitrotoga sp.
CCGCCAACAAGGAGAAAAATCATGAAAGTGCTCGCTATGGTACTGGCCGGTGGCCAGGGTTCCCGATTGCATCCACTCACGGCGGAACGATCCAAGCCGGCGGTGCCCTTCGGCAGCCGCTATCGCATCGCTGATTTCGTTCTCAGCAACATGATAAATTCCGAGATACGGGGCATCTACCTGATGGTTCAGTACAAGTGCCAGTCGCTGATCGAGCACGTAAACAAGTCCTGGGCACATGCCAATGTCTTTCCCGGACAATTTATCACCATCGTGCCGCCGCAGATGCGGGAGGGACAGGAATGGTTTCAGGGCACGTCCGATGCTGTGTTTCAGAACATCAACTTGATCGAACGCCATGCACCCGAAATGGTTGCGGTGTTCGGCGCCGATCACATTTATCGCATGGACGTGCGGCAGATGATCGATTTCCACCGCCAAAATTCAGCACACGTAACGGTGGCAGCGATTCCCGTCCCACTTAACGAAGCTTCGGCCTTCGGTATCATCGACGCAGATGCGAAAGGCCAGATCAAATGCTTCCTGGAAAAACCAAAAAATCCACCACCCATGCCATCCGACCCAAGCCGTGCCTACGGATCCATGGGCAACTATTTGTTTGATACCGACGTACTGCTGAAGGCATTACGTGAAGCGCGTGACCGCGGCGAACACGATTTTGGCGGCAATATCCTGCCGCGCCTGATCCATGACCATCGGGTGCTTGCGTACAACTTCGCCAACAACAAGATCCCGGGCACCTCGAACTACGAAGATCAGTCTTACTGGCGCGACGTCGGCACCATTGACTCTTTTTATGACGCCCACTTCGACGTACTAGGCGCGGAACCACGCTTTAATCTGTTCAATCCGCAGTGGTTCATCAATTCCAGCAATTATCAAGGGCCGGCGCCTCGCATTCTTTCCGGTGACCTTAAGAACTGCGCCATCGGCGCCGGTTCTATGGTGAAGGGCGGAAAAATCCACAACTCCATCCTGCGTCGGGAAGTGATTGTGGAAGATGATGTCGAGATCGAGGATTGCTTGATCATGGACTACACCGTCATTCGTCGCGGCTCGCGGCTCAAGCGCGTTATCGTCGACCGTTACAATGATATCGCCCCAAACAGCCATATTGGCTTCGACGCGGTGGCAGATCGCGCCCGCTATACCGTCAGCGATGGTGGCGTGGTGGTGCTGCCCAAGGGCCAGGAAGTGCCGAACGTTACCCATTATTTAATTTAGGATATGAATACACCCATGAAGCATTTACCCATCAGTGACGTCTGGCCCGGCAGCCCCTTTCCACACGGCGCCACCTGGGATGGTGAAGGAGTCAACTTCGCCCTCTTTTCAGAAAACGCACAACGCGTCGAACTGTGTATGTTCGACCCGAGCGGGCAAAACGAAATCCAGCGCATCGAACTTCGCGAGCAGACCGATCTGATCTGGCATTGCTATCTGCCCGAGGCTCGTCCCGGCCTGCTCTACGGCTATCGCGTACACGGCCCCTATGATCCGGCAAACGGCCATCGTTTCAACCACAACAAGCTGTTGATTGAGCCCTACGCCAAGGACATTGTCGGCCCATTGCGTTGGAGTGATGCACACTTCGGTTACGAGATTGGGCATGACAGCGAGGATTTATCCTTTGACTCTCGCGACAATGCTGCCGACATGCCCAAGTGCCGCGTCATCGATCCGGCCTTCGTCTGGGGCGAGGACAAGTCGCCACATATTCCATGGCCGGACATGGTGGTATACGAACTTCATGTGCGTGGCCTAACCAAGAACCATCCCGACATTCCGCCGTCCCTGCGAGGCACCTATTCCGGGCTGGCGACAGCACCGGTCATCAATCATCTCAAGCGCCTCGGGATCACCTCGGTGGAGTTGATGCCAGTACACGCCTTCGTTGACGACCGCCACCTCCTTGAGCAGGGCCTGACCAACTACTGGGGCTACAACTCTATTGGTTTCTTCGCTCCGGATCGTCGTTTTAGTTCCAGCGGTGAGGTGAGCGAATTCAAAGCCATGGTCAAGACCTTCCATTCGAACGGTATCGAGGTCATCCTCGATGTGGTCTACAACCACACCGCTGAGGGTAACCAGCTTGGGCCTACGCTCTGCTTCAGGGGCGTCGACAATGCCTCTTATTACCGATTGGTCGGCGAGGATCCTCGTTATTACAAAGATTACACGGGCTGCGGCAACACCCTCAATCTGCAGCAGCCGCGTGTACTCCAGCTAATCATGGACTCACTTCGCTATTGGGTGCTGGAAATGCACGTCGACGGCTTCCGTTTCGATCTGGCCTCGGCCCTGGCGCGTGAACTTCATGAAGTCAACCGCCTCGGCGCCTTCTTCGACATTCTGCTTCAGGATCCGGTACTGTCCCAAGTCAAACTCATCGCCGAACCTTGGGACTTGGGCGAGGGCGGCTACCAAGTGGGTAACTTTCCGGCAGGCTGGGGCGAGTGGAACGACCATTATCGTGACACTATGCGCTCCTACTGGAAGGGCAGCGGCGGCCTGATCGGGGATTTTGCTCAACGTTTCACTGGCTCTAGCGATTTCTATGATCATAGCGGCCGTAAACCTTACGCCAGTGTGAACTTCATCACTGCCCATGACGGATTCACCTTGCATGACCTGGTGAGCTACAACGACAAGCACAACGAAGCAAACGGCGAGGACAGTCGAGACGGCACCGATAACAACAACTCCTGGAACTGCGGTGCGGAGGGTCCTACTGAGGATGCCGATATTAATGACCTGCGCGCGAAGCAAAAGCGCAACCTGCTGGCAACCCTGTTTTTTTCCCAGGGCGTGCCCATGCTGGTGGCTGGCGACGAGATGGGCCGCACCCAGCAAGGCAACAACAATGTTTACTGTCAAGACAATGAGACCAGCTGGGTGAATTGGGAAATTTCAGCTACCGACCAGGAATTCCTTACCTTTGTACAACGCGTTATCGCACTGCGGCGAGAGCACCCGGTATTCCGCCGTCGCAACTTTTTTCAGGGACGCGACATCCACGGTTCGGGCATCAAGGATATTCACTGGTTCAAACCCGACGGTAGCGAGATGAATGACGAAGAGTGGGCACACGACTTCGCGCGCTGTCTTGGTGTTTATCTTGACGGCGATGCCATACAGGAGCACGACCAAAGGGGTGGCACTATCCGCGACGATAGTTTTCTACTGCTTTTCAACAGTCACCACGATGCAATACCTTTCCTCCTACCCCAATTGAATGAAAACTGCGAGTGGCACAGCATCTTGGACACCCACCTTGCCGGAGGCCTGGAACCTGATGGTCAATTCCGGGGCGGCGACAGCTATCCCCTCGAAGGTCGCTCGCTCGCCCTCTTGATCAAACGGATCCAATCATGAAACGCAATCACATGATGCCTTTCGGGGCCAGTCTGCTCGACGCCGGTGGAGTGCACTTTCGTCTCTGGGCACCCGGCGTTGCTGCCGTCGGACTGTGGTTAAACGAGACGCAGGAGCTACCCCTGGCAGCCGCAGACTCAGGATGGTTTGAACTGACGGTACCCACTGCGCATGCCGGCAGCCGTTACCGCTTCAAGCTTCCTGACGGATTACTTGTGCCCGATCCGGCCTCGCGCTACAACCCAGAAGACATCCATGGCCCTTCCGAGGTCGTCGATCCTGCCGCCTTCGACTGGTCCGATGACGACTGGCGCGGCCGTCCTTGGGAAGAGGCCGTGATTTATGAGCTGCACGTCGGCAGCTTCACGCCGGCTGGCAACTTCGATGGTGTCATTGAGCGGCTCGATTACCTCGTCAAACTGGGCGTGACCGCCCTGGAAATCATGCCAGTGGCAGATTCTCCTGGCCGCCGCAACTGGGGCTACGACGGTGTACTGCCATTCGCCCCCGACGCTGCTTATGGCCGACCGGAAGACTTCAAACGCTTGGTCGACGCCGCCCACGAACGCGGGCTGATGGTGCTGCTGGACGTGGTTTACAACCATTTCGGTCCCGAGGGTAACTATCTGCACGCCTACGCACCGGATTTCTTCAACCCGCACCATGCCACGCCGTGGGGCGCGGCGATCAACTTTGACGGAGAAAATAATCGTGCGGTACGCGACTTCTTCGTCCACAACGTCCTTTACTGGCTGGAAGAATTTCATCTCGACGGCCTGCGTCTGGATGCCATTCACGCTATCTGCGACGACAGTTCACCGGACATCATCGAGGAAATCGCCGAAGCTTTCAGTTCAGCCCGAGGAGCCGATCGCCATGTACACATGGTGCTGGAAAACGAGCACAACCAGGCCTGCTACCTGGGTCGCGACGATGCAGGTAAAGTGCGCCAAGCCACGGCCCAGTGGAACGACGACATCCATCATGTATTTCATGTACTCGCCACGGGTGAAAACGACGGCTACTATTCCGACTATGCAACTGCACCGGCTCAGATTCTGGGCCGCTGCCTGAGCGAAGGTTTCGCCTATCAGGGCGAAGCTTCGGCCTTCGCAAACGGCAAACTGCGCGGCGAGCCTAGTGGCCACCTGCCACCTGCGGCATTCATCAATTTTTTGCAGAATCACGACCAGATTGGTAACCGCGCCTTCGGCGAGCGCCTGAGCCATCTAGCAACTCCACAGGTAATGGAAGCTGTCACGGCCGTGCTGCTGCTCTCACCGCAGCCGCCCCAGTTATTCATGGGCGAGGAGTTTGCCACCACCCAGCCCTTTTTGTTCTTTTGCGATTTCGGCCCCGAACTGGCACGCGCGGTCACCGAAGGCCGGCGGC
>JBDSEJ010000444.1:0-3588 GCA_039920105.1 Candidatus Nitrotoga sp.
GCTTTGGGAAAAAGATATCAGGAATATTGACTACTAAGCACAAAACAAATGAAAAATGTTTTTTCCAATACACCCCTGATTGGGGAATATCGGCTGTCAGGCGATCAAGCCCGACAGGCTGCTAGAAACTTGAATTTTTAGAGGCACCCTAAATAACAAATATGTGGTTAGTGATATTACGTATCGTTGAAGTATGCTTACTGTTTTACGAGCACCTTAACATAGAGCTAACCGGCGCTGCGCGTATATAAATGCGCAACGTCGAGTGATATTAAGGGGGTGTAGTGGAACAAAAAGAATGGACTTTTTACACCCGTAAAGCGGCTGACGCTTCAAAGAGTTGGCCGCATGGCCGGTGCATTTGCCTGAGAAGGTTAGAAAGTTTTATTGGTAGGTTTGACCTTGGTGTTGTAACCACCCAGATGGGTGAGACCTTTTTGGATCTCGATGCGTCCAATGTAAAACCCCGCCTTTTGCATTCCATTCGTATTGGCCATTAAACATAATCGAATCGCCTTCCCTCAGGCTGCCAATTCTGGGAGCGAGATCAATATTGTGTGCGATTAATAGCGTCTGATCGTTGGCCAATTTGACTATGAATTTTTGATGCCTGCTACCGTCATTGTCATCGGGTAGCAATTTGATGACAGCGCCTTGGCCAGAGACCTGTATGTTACTAATTTTGTTTTTAAATGCATTCGCAATTGCCGTGTCGGATGTATCTGCGCGCTGGATCTGTGCAGCGGTCGATGCATTATTCGGCGTAGCGCTATATTGGCTATTAAAGTAGGAGTACCCGGCAAACAGAGCTGCTACAACGAACAAAAGTTTTTTCATGTGTGAGCTTTCAAACTTAGAGTTGACCGGTTCCTCGCTTTTGCGGAGACCGGTTGAACGCCGGGCTGGGGGTATGGAATAAGCGACAAAGAAATGATATTGAAATGGGTGAAAAAATGCGCGACGAGTCTACCGACAACATGTGTGAGGACATGGTGCAGAGCAACAACTTGGTTATACACACGAAAACGCAAGGTGGGGCGCACGTCAAGCACTATGACGACTGACTGGCGGAGATCATGCGTCGATTCGATGCTGATGAAGTCGATTCACAACGTCTGCAAATTGTGACTCGGGTTTTAACCATATGGAATATGGAAACCCCCAACAGAGCTAAGAGGCGACATGCTTTTGCGCAGTCGTTTTCGAAAGCATTGTTAGGCTGAATACTGATCACACCTTGTGCATTGTAAGTAACAAATACCTGAGAAATTAATAGCCTCTGTCAAAATGGGTGCCACTGCATTTTGGACAAGGTGGTACATGCCCCGTTTTCTTGAGTTGCACTTTCTGTCCGCACGCATGGCAAGTCAACGTACCAGCAGATGTCATTTCGCCAGTCTTGTACGTTAGAGTCTCTTTTGTTTTACTGCTTAGGGAATGCAACGCATTGCCGGTAAACTCCAGCACAGTCGCGAGGGAAGAAAGTGCTCCTGCACCCAATCGGGCCGGATGAAACCGTTCTTTGGCCTCCTCGCCCAATTTATGGGCATCGGATATGGTCTGATCCAGATCGCGGGCAAGGTATTGCTTCAATTCTTCACCCCGTTCAGTGCTGAACTCCCCGAGGGAGGTCATATGCTCGTGGGCTTTATCGAGCGCTACTGACATTGACTCACGCCCACGTTCCTTCCCTGTCAAATAATATTCATTGAATTTACTGGCAAGCTTATCGTACTGCTCTGCCAGCTTACCCTTGTCCTGATCATTTTTTTCCATGATGAATCTCCTGAAAAAGCAGCATAGAAGGTAATGCCGCAATACCTAACAAAGCTGTAGAAAACATATCTTTATAATCACATCTTGCCGTGAACTCAAAAAAATATCAAGATATATACAAATGTAAAGTTTCGCAGACGGATATGGCGCGTAACAAATAACTCAGCCGCTTCACGCTCAGAAAGCGAACGAAGGTAGACGAAAGCTTAAATGTTAGGCACACAGCATCGAGCCGTTGGTGTATCTTGCGTATACGCAGAAGATAAGGGAAATAACCCCTGGCAAAGCAATTTGCTCATACTATTTGCAGCAGCAATCATGACTGATCATTGACGCTGAAGCGGGAGCGTTCCAGGTGTAAAGATTCTGGAATTTTTTCCAAAAGCGGTTTTTCTAGAATGTGTCGTAATTGTCTGTTGAAACGGTCTTGCTCTTTCGATAGATGAGAGTAAACAGGAAATTGTGACACAGTCTTTTTCTACAGCGTCAACGTCAAATTGAAAGGCCGCGTGTAACTCTTGAACACCGTGTTAAGACTATGGTTGCTCATGTCGAGCTGACTCCCATGCATGGATCGCCTGTTTCCTCTCCTCACCCCAACGGTATCCGCCAAGCTTTCCGCTTAGCTGAATAACGCGGTGGCAGGGGATAAGGAATGCAACAGGGTTTGCGCCTACCGCCAGCCCAACCGCTCTAGCAGACTTTGGATGGCCTATCGCGGTTGCCACCTGGGAATAGCTCGTCACCTTTGCCGGAGGTATCTGCAACAATGCCTTCCACACACTGATCTGAAAATTCGTACCTGCAACATGCAAAGACAAAGGTCGATCCAGCTTCTTTTCTACACCGAACATGGCCTTGATAACCGCAAGCGTACGTTGGCGATTTTCATGCACTAGCGCATGCGGCCACTTCTTGTTTAAAGCAGTGAGATGCCCTTCGATTTCCATGTTTTCCAGAAACGAAAAAACACAAATTCCTCTGGCAGTGATGGCGATAAACGCTTTCCCAAAGGGAGTGTCGTGTACCGCATACTCAATGGTTAAACCCGCGCCTTCCAATTTGTATTCCCCAGGGGTGACCGCTTCTAAATGTACGAAGTGGTCATACAAACGCGAACTGCTGCTCAACCCTAAAGTATCTGAAACTTCAAGCAATGGTTTAGATTCTTTCAGCAATTGCTTGGCGCGCTCCAATGTAAGCACCTGCAAAAATTTTTTAGGGGTTACCCCGGCCCAGCGGCAGAATAGTCGCTGAAAATGGAAGGGGCTCAGATGCAAGTGCGCTGCAATTTCGTTTAACGTCGGCTGGCTATTTAATCGAGTGGAAATAAAATAAATCGCTTCGGCTATGCGGTCATAGTCAGACATCTAGATTTTCCATGGGTCTTTTGGTTTTGCTTATTCAGATGCGATTATGGAACCCCTGCCGTCAGCAAGGAGCGTCGAGCCGGTAGTGATAGCGACCTTGCTGGACAGTGCAGGCATTTTGCGAAATCTCCCATAATTCAATTTATGTACTGGCATAAATTTGTTCCAGTACGAATGAATTATGGAGGTTTAAGCACTCATCTGCGACCCGAATCTTGCTATGTTTGAGCCATAAAATAAAAGTAAGAGGTTGCGCGCTTTTTTGCTCAGTCCCGCTTGACTGCCGGGTTGGATCAACTTGAAGTTATTTTGTTAACGCCTCAATGCGGATGCATAGCCAGCAATATATTTTGGATGGCTGCAAAAACAAAATCGACTGATTGTATATAGGGAAGCACTAGTGTCCGGTTAAAAATCAAACAAATTCATTTGGTTATCGACG
>JBDSEJ010000445.1:0-6672 GCA_039920105.1 Candidatus Nitrotoga sp.
AACAGCGTTTCAGGATATTTACCCGTGCGACTTCTGATGTTGTTTATCGTTTGAACGCTGACTGGAGCGAAATGCAGCGTTTGGAGGACAGCTCAGTTACTGAAGGCACGCCCGAACCAAGCAGCAACTGGATTGAGACATATATTCATCCTGATGATAAGTTCAAGGTTCTCAACCATGTCGCCGATGCAATTAAAGAAAAACGAGTTTTCGAGCTTGAACATCGTTTCCTCCGTGCAGATGGAGCACCCGGGTGGATCTGGTCCCGTGCCACTCCGATTCTGGACAAAAACAATGAAATTGTTGAATGGTTTGGTACAGCCACAGATGTCACGTTAAGAAAAGCAGCGCAAGAAGCGCAAAGACGCAGCGCTGAAACATTTGCAACATTGATAGAACAATCACCGCTGGGCATCTATGTTGTTGATTCTCAGTTCCGGATTTCTCTGGCAAGCCTTGGTTCCAAGCCAGCGTTTCAAAATGTACAACCTGTGATTGGGCGTGATTTTGGAGAGGTCATGCACGCCATATGGCCAGCACCTTTCGCTGAAGAAGCCATTGCATTATTCCGTCATACCTTAGCTACCGGAGAGCCTTATTTAGCCCCGGGGTTAACGGAAATTAGAAAAGATATAGGCGCGCAGGAATCATATGAATGGCAAATTAATCGGGTTGTTCTGGCTGACGGTCAATTCGGCGTTGTTTGTTATTACTTTGATTCCACAAGACTTCAACGTGCAAAGTTAGCATTGCAGGAAAGTGAAGAGCGCTGTCGTATGTTGGCAGACAATATGAGTCAGCTCGCCTGGACATGTGAAAAGCTGGGAGATATGACCTGGTTTAATCAACGCTGGCTCGATTACACAGGTCTTTCTTTAGCGGACATGGGTGGCTGGGGTTGGAGAAATTTGGTGCATCGTGATCACGTTAATAATGTTGTAGAAAGTATGGAGCAGTCACGTCTTTCGGGAGAAATTTGGGAGGATACATTTGCTCTGCTGGGTAAAGATGGAAAATATCGCTGGTTCCTTTCCCGGGCCCTTCCTATACGAAATGAGGAAGGCACTATTTTACTGTGGTTTGGTACCAACACTGATATTTCAGAATTACGCGAAGCACAACAACTTTTACACCAGGCTGATGAGCGAAAAAATGTTTTTCTTGCTACATTGGCCCACGAATTGAGAAACCCATTGGCACCAATCAGAATGGGTATTGAGCTGCTTAAAATAAATAAATCAAAACCACTGGTCTTGGAGGAAACGCTTTCCACCATGGAACGTCAGACCCTGCAACTTATCACTTTGGTGGATGATCTCCTCGACATTTCGCGCATCACTCGCGGAAAGCTTGAGTTAAGAAAATCTTGCGTAGAGCTGAAAAATGTTATTACAAGTGCGGTTGAGGCTTCGCACCCTTTCATTAAAAGTGCAGGTCATAAACTCACAGTAACGTTGCCGGAAAACTCAATATATCTGCAAGCTGACCCTCATAGACTCACACAGGTAATATCAAATTTACTTAATAATGCGGCCAAATTTACACTTGAAGGTGGAGAAATATTTCTCAGTATGAGAGTTGAAGGGGAAAGTTTAGTATTTACCGTCAAGGATAACGGCATAGGCATTTCCCCCGATATGCAGGAAAGTATTTTCGAGATGTTTACTCAAATTGAGCACCCGATTGAAAAAACATTTAACGGTTTAGGTCTTGGCTTGACTCTGGTTAAACAATTGGTAGAGCTGCACGGTGGCACAATTTCCGTTTACAGTGAAGGCGAATTTAAAGGTAGTGAATTTGTCGTACGTTTACCTGCTCTGCCACAACTAATAAATGAAAGCAATATTGATGTTGTCAATGGAGAAAAAGTTACAAATCCAACGGCATTGAAGATATTGATTGTAGACGACAATAAAGATGCATCTAACATACTTGCACAATTAATGGCAATGCTGGGCAATGAAGTCAGGGTTGCTTACGACGGAGTCCAAGCTATTCAGCTAGCTGGCGAATATCGCCCGGATGTCATATTGATGGATATCGGCATGCCAAATATGAACGGGTATGAAGCGACTAGAGCAATTCGACAACAGCCTTGGGGGACTGAAATGACAATTATTGCATTGACGGGCTGGGGGCAAATAGAAGATAGACAAAAATCTGCACAAGCAGGGTTCGACCATCACTTGGTTAAACCGCTTGATTTTAATGAGCTTACAAAATTGTTATCTGTAAGCTTCCCTGTTGTGCCACAACTAATACATGAAAACAGTAAAGATGTTGTCAATGAAGAGAAGGCAATCAAACCAAAGGCGTTGAAAGTACTAGTAGTTGACGATAGTAAAGATGCAGCTGGCATGCTTGTGCAATTAATGGAAATGCTTGGCAATGAAACTAATGTTGCTCACGACGGAGTCCAAGCTATTCAGTTAGCTGGCGAACATCGACCGGATGTCATTTTGATGGATGTCAGTATGCCAAATATGAACGGGTATGAAGCGGCTCGGAAAATTCGAGAGCAGCCCTGGGGGGCTGAAATGACCATTATTGCATTAACGGGCTGGGCGCAAACGGAGGATAGGCAGAAATCTGCAGATGCGGGCTTCGACCATCATTTAGTTAAGCCGGTTGATTTTAATGAGCTTACTGAATTGTTATCTGAAATCGCGATTTGAGTTGCTTTATATAGTTCCAGAAAAACCGAAAAAGTGTATCTAACGACATGCTGTTTTTATAAGGTATTGAACTGATTTCACAAAGCAGAAACTGCACTTCAATTTTATATCACTTTAACTAAATTGATGGTCCTGGTTAAAGGTGTGAGGACTACTTGCCGAATTAATACAAACCACTTGAATCCGTACTTGCAAATATGAACGATTACGCCGTATTTATGACGAACGCGGAAAATATTATTACGTTTTGGAATACCGAAGCGGAAGAGGTTTTTGGCTATTCAGAAAAAGAAATTATCGCCTGTTCAATTGATCAATTATTCCCCGAAAGTTCGACACCAAGCGGCGCAGAAACCCGCAAGGAATATCAACGTAAAGACGGAACTCGTTTTCAAGCTTATTCTAAGATTCTTAATGTTGCTGCTGAAAAGGGCGGTTCAGGGCAATGTGTTCATATCCTTCATGTAGAAACCGACCAAAACAAGACTGAGCAAACACTCGAACAATCGGCACAACGAACTGTAGAAATTCTAGAAAGTTTTAGCGATGCCTTTTTTACGATTGACCGCGATTGGCGATTTACATATATCAACCGTAACGCTGAACGCATAATTGGGCGACCGCGCGAAGCGCTACTCGGAAAAAATATCTGGAAAGAGTTTCCCGAATCCGCAGAAACGACCATTTACGATTATTATCATAAAGCGGTCGCTGAACAGAAACCCATCAGTTTTGAAATATTTTACGAGCCGTTTGACGATTGGTTCGAGTCGCGACTCTATCCTACTGCTTACGACGGTTTGTCAGTCTACTTTCAAAAAATTACAGAACGCAAGAAAGCAGAAACCGTTTTAATTCAATCCGAAAAGCGTTACCGGACATTGTTTAATTCGATTGACGAAGGATTTGCCGTGATTCAGGTTTTGTTTAATGAGAACGACACAATCGCGGATTACAAATTTCTGGAAATTAATCCGGCATTTGAAAAACTGACCGGCATATCCGCCAAAGACGCGCTCGGCGAAAAGACTGTCCGAGAAATTATTCCGAATTTAGAAGAAAAATGGTTTGAAATTTACGGCGGCATCGCGATGACGGGCAAAGCGATTCGTTTTATTGAATGTTCGGAAGTAATGAACCGTTGGTTTGATGTTTACGCTTTTCGCATCGGTCAACCCGAAGAACGCAAAGTCGTCATCCTTTTTAATAATATCACCGAAAAAAAGCTCGCAGAAGAAGAGTTGCACGAAAGCCGTGAGCGACTGAAATTTACGCTCGAAGCAGCAAAGATCGGCGAATGGGATTTGGATTTGATAACCGGCAAGGCCACGCGCTCGTTTCTGCACGACAAATGTTTCGGAGCAGACAAACCATTTGAAGATTGGAGTTACGAAAAGTTTCTTACCTACGTTCACCCGGATGATCTGGTAGAAATCCAGCATGATTTCGGTCAGGCGTTAAAGGAACAAAAAGAATGGCATTTCCAGACGCGAATCGTCTGGGCTAACAATAGTGTCCACTGGATTGAAGGACACGGCAATGTGTACCGCACAAACGAAAACAAACCAATTCGGATGATCGGCATTGTTGCTGATATTACCGAGAAAAAACGGGCAGAACTGAACCTCGGGTTTCTCGCCGAGATCAGCCTGGAACTTGTTCATGTGTCGGACTTTGACGAAATAACCAAAAAGATGGCAAGCAGAATCGGCAAACATTTCGGGGTGGCAAACTGTATGTTTGCGGAAATTGACACTATAGCGAACACGGCACGGATTGATACATTATGGAAGAAAAATGATTCAGCGGTTGATTTCAGTGGGTTTTATCAGTTGTCGGACTTCATTACCGATGATGTTCGCCAAACGCTTTTGGCAAACATTCCGATCATAATCAATGATATCGCAGAAGATGCGCGTACCGCCGAAAAGGCTGAAAATTTTCAGAAACTGAAAATCGGTTCATTTATCAACACGCCGTTTGTCAGTAAAGGGGAGTTGAAGTTTATTCTCGATATTTATCGCCACGAAAAGTATGAATGGCGGGTGGACGAGATCCAACTGCTCGGTGAATTAATAACGCGTATCTGGACACGAATAGAACGCGCCCGTGGCGAAAAAGAACGAGAAAAACTGCTTGCCAGCGAACAGGAAGCACGGCAGCAAGCCGAGCGTGCAAACAACTTGAAAGACGAATTTTTAGCGACGCTCTCGCATGAACTACGCACGCCGCTCAATGCCATTCTCGGTTGGTCACAAATTTTAAAAATGGGCAAATTCGAAGCAACTGACTTTCAAACCGCACTGACAACCATTGAACGCAGTGCGTGGGCGCAAAATCAATTGATTGACGACCTGCTCGACGTTTCTCGTATCATAACGGGAAAACTTCGTCTCGATGTCCGCGCCGTTGATATGCTGTCGGTGATCGAAATGTCTGTTGATTCCGTGCGTCCGGCGGCAGAAGCAAAGAATATTCGTCTGCATGTTTTGCTTGATCCAAACGCGGGGCCGATTTCCGGGGATCCTGACCGACTTCAACAAGTCATCTGGAATCTGCTGTCAAACGCCGTAAAATTTACACCTAAAGGCGGATATGTTCAGGTGCGGCTCGAAAGAATAAATTCTCATATCGAGATCGTCATTAGTGATACGGGCAAAGGTATTGCGCCCGAATTTCTGCCGCAAATCTTTGTCCGCTTCCAACAGTTCGACGGTTCAATGACGCGGCGGCACGGCGGTCTGGGTTTAGGTCTGGCAATTGTCCGTCAACTTACCGAACTTCACGGCGGCACGGTTTCAGTCAAAAGTGGGGGCAAAAATCAGGGCGCGACCTTCACTGTCAGTCTGCCTTTACTTCCGGTTCGGCACGAAGATTTCGGCAATGTTTCGCGTGTTCATCCGTCGGCGGAAAACGCTAATTCTTCATCGCTTGACTGTACACCGGAATTAACCGATCTGCGCGTTCTGCTCGTTGAAGACGAAGCCGATTCGCGCATTTTAATGAATTTTATTTTGAATGAATGCGGCGCAGAAGTCACTGCCGTCGCTTCCGCCGCTGAAGCCTTAGTAACCTTTAAAACAGAGAAATTCGATGTTGTTGTCAGTGACATCGGAATGCCGGAAGAAGATGGCTTTACATTGATCAGTAAAATCAGAAAACTACCAGATGAAAGCGGCGGCAACGTCCCGGCAATCGCTCTGACCGCCTACGCCCGCGCAGAAGACCGTGTTCGCGCCCTGCGTTCCGGCTTTCAAATCCACATTGCCAAACCCGTCAAACCGGCGGAATTAATTGCTGTAATAGCCAATCTCGGCGGTAAAATTAGGAACCCAAGGTTCATTCCAGCACCTGACAAGGCCGCCGATGGGTCTTTGGCATAGAAAATTGCAACCAACGACCCAATTACACCAATAAGTATCCATGGGCCTGCAATCTGCAATACTTTGCGGCGGCGTGCTTGAAATTCTTCAATGACATTCATTTTGGAAATGCTGCATTAACCTAATATTAGATCGCCGTCTCACAAACACCCCTCTACATATTCAACTGACGGCTTCAGACCAGCTCTGATCCGGAGCACCGAGCCACGGCTTTCCTCCATCACAATAGCCTTTTTGCCATCTGGGCTTGGGAAGACAACGTAGTGGCCTTCAGGATCATACTTATGAGGCTTGGTTCGAGCCGCTGGATGGGCAACCTTGATATCAAGCAAAGCTGCTCCCACTCGGACCCCTACCGACGTTGGAACGCCGGGCTCGGCTTCGGCTCGAGTGATAACGCCATTCTCAACCATGAAGCGAACCCCTGGCAGGGACTGAAAGGCAGCATACCAGCAACTTGGGTCTAGTGGTGTAGTGGATTGAAGGCGCGGCCCAAGAAGTTGCTCGGCCTCTGCCAAGGTGGAGCCGAAGTAGATGGAGCCGTAACTATCCCAAGACAGGACCAAAGAATTGGACGAAGGGAAAGAAGATGACGAGGTCAACGGCGAAGGACT
>JBDSEJ010000446.1:0-1825 GCA_039920105.1 Candidatus Nitrotoga sp.
TAGAAATGGCAGGGTTAACCCTGCCATTTCTATTAACTCACAAAATTAATGTGCTGTGTGCGCTGCTTCGTCAGCTTTATGATCGTCAGCTTTATGATCGTCAGCTTTATGACCATCAGCTTTATGACCATAAGCTTTATTAGCGTCAGCTTTATGGGCCTTCTTTGCTTTTTTTACTTTTTTAGCAGGAGTTGCAGAGTCCGACGCTGCTGCACCTGTCGCAGCAGGGGTAGCAGGTGCAGCAGCAGGAGCGGCTGCATCAGAAGCAACAGCGGAGAAAGTAGCAGCAGCGAATACAGCAGCGATTAATGTGGACAACAGTTTCATGTGAACTCCAGTAGGTTAATAAACATTTAATGACATAACTTAATGTCAATGATATTAACGCTTCAGCACTTTATTGGTTGACAAGTTGGATATTGAGTATTGAGATTGGTGCCGGGAGAGGGACTCGAACCCTCACACTGTTTCCAGCACCGGATTTTGAGTCCGGCGCGTCTACCAATTCCGCCATCCCGGCATGTGTAGCACGTGATTATCCATGAAACCGGAGCCTTCATCAAGTATAACCGTTGCCCAATGTGGTCAAACTTTGAGGGTAGTACATAAAGTTAGCGGAATTTAAGTCTAAGCTGGTGGCCATGATGATCCATCTCGTTGAATAAGTTGTGGCGCATTGGGCAGAGAACCCTTACTGGCAAAGCTTGAGCGGCGTGTCAAAAAGGAGCAGAGAAGGTTGCACACCTATCTGGGCCGGGTGATTCGAGACATTGAACCTAAATTACCGGAAGCGCACGCAGCAAAGATAAACAAACTTCTTGAACTAGCTCGTCGCATTATGACTCAGCAGCGCCACGACAAATGCAAAGCGTAAAGCATGCATGCGCCTGAGGTTGAATGCTGCATTGCCGGGCGGTGCCGATGACGCCGAACAAATTGTTGCAGCGGACATTTGACCTATGCCCATTTTTGTTTCCACAAAAACAGGCATCGCCTCAAATGCCGCTGAACTCAGGCGATATCCGCCACTACCGGCACATGATCTGATGGACGCTCCAACTTCCGTAGCGTGCGGTCTATCGTACAGGCAGTGCAGTTCGGTACCAGTGTTTCACTCACCAAAATATGGTCGATACGCAACCCCATATTGCGGCGAAAGGCCATCATGCGGTAATCCCACCAGGTATAGGATTTCTCTGGCTGCTCAAACAGGCGGAAACTATCGTGTAGCCCAAGTTGTTCGAGCGCCCTCAAAGCCGCACGCTCTGGCTCGCTCACCAGCACACTGCCTGCCCACGCCTGAGGGTCATGCACATCACGGTCTTCGGGCGCGATGTTATAGTCGCCAAGCAGCGCAAGTTTAGGGTAGCGAACCAACTCGTCCTTTATCCACTTCTGCAAAGCAGCCAGCCACGCCAATTTATATTGATATTTGTCTGAGTCTACGCTCTGGCCGTTCGGTACATAAATACATATCAAACGCACACCGTTGAGCGTGGCAGCAATCACACGCTTCTGCTCATCGGGGAAATTCGGCATGCCGTACAGGACGTCTTCTGGCACAGCCTTGCTGATAATAGCCACACCGTTATAGGTCTTCTGCCCACTGAACACCGCTTGATAGCCAGCTTGTTGCAATTCTGCCAAGGGAAACTTGCTGTCTTCTTGCTTGGTTTCCTGCAAACACAACGCATCCGGCTGATTGGCCGCCAGCCAGTCCAATGTATGAGACAGACGAACCTTGAGCGAATTTACATTCCATGTCGCAATTTTCATTCGGTTTTAAATAGATTGATTAAGTTGAAATTAATTCTTACACGCATAT
>JBDSEJ010000447.1:0-7861 GCA_039920105.1 Candidatus Nitrotoga sp.
AGGCTTTGGGAAAAAGATATCAGGAATATTGACTACTAAGCACAAAACAAATGAAAAATGTTTTTTCCAATACACCCCTGATTGGGGAATATCGGCTGTCAGGCGATCAAGCCCGACAGGCTGCTAGGCCTCAAGGTACGAAGAATCATTTGGACGTAAGTGTTATAGAAGATATTGTGAGGTATAGCTTGGAGACGTTCCTGTTGGGTTGTAAGCAGTTGGTAAGTTCGTTTCAACGACCAAGAGTAAAAAAAGGAAGTTGAAATATTAAAAACCGGGCATGTTAATAGGCTAGCACTTGAATGGGTTGCTGTCGTTTAGCTCATCCATATGCTGGGTGATATTGCCTGTCTCACGCTCTAAGAAATCTTCTACTGCTCGTGAGAGTTGAGGATGCGCCAGCCAATGCGCTGACCAAGTTGTGACGGGAAGAAACCCTCTGGCAAGTTTATGTTCTCCCTGAGCACCTCCTTCAAATGTGGCGATTTGATGTTCGATGCAAAATTCAACTGCTTGGTAGTAGCAGGTTTCGAAATGCAGGCCAGGATGATACTCCAGCGTACCCCATGAGCGCCCGTAAAGTATGTCACGGTTGAAAAAATTGAGTGCGCTGGCAATCTGTTTTCCGCACCGCGATGCGATGACCATCAGAATGGTCTCAGGCATGGCCGCACCAATACGTTTGAAAAAATTAAGATTTAATGATGGCGGAGAGTTGTACTGACTATGGGTACAGGTATAGCACTGGAAGAAAAAATCCCACTGTGCTTCAGAGATTTCCTCTCCGCGAATGCGCTCGAAGCAGATGTTTGCTTCTTTTACCTTGCGTCGCTCATGTTTGATTTTTTTGCGTTTGTCTTGACGCAGGCTGGATAGATACGCATCGAAATTTGCATATCCAGGGTTTTGCCAGTGAAACTGAATTCCGCGACGCAACATCATTCCTTCCTGTTGCATTTCCAGTGCTTGGCTTTCGTCGGGGAATAGGCAGTGCAGGGAGGATACACCTGACTCCTTAGCCATTTGCAGAGCGGAACGCACTAACTGTGTTCGTACTTGAGGGGTTGCCGCCAGAAGCCTCACCCCGGTAATAGGTGTAAAAGGTATAGCACACAATAATTTTGGATAATAATTCAGCCCATGTTGCTGGTAAGCCTCAGCCCATGCCCAATCAAAAACAAATTCGCCATAGGAGTGGTGCTTGCGATAAATCGGCATGGCGCCAACAAGAATACTGTCTTGCCAGACAGTGAGAAACTGCACCTCCCAGCCGGTGCGCGGGGAGGTGCAGCCACTTTCTTGGAGTGCCCGTAAGAAGGCATAGGAAAGAAACGGATTAATTCCCGCGAGAGCATTCCATTGCGCCTCGGCAATATCCGCTATTGATTCGATTATTTTTATGTTCATGGTACTTTAAGGGTTTTTGGAGCGCGTTGCCATACCAGGATTCGGTTGTTGCTTGGCATGGTCACATCATTTAGTAGAAGCAGGTCATGCATTTCGGCGAGCGTATTGATAGCTTCAAAATCTCGCACACCGCTATTCATGTTGCGCGATTTGAGCCACACATCGAAACGTGCATTGCTTTCGGAGGTAAATTTTCCCCCATAGTTAAAGGGTCCATACAGACATAGAATGCCACCTGCGCTTAAAACACGTGCTATGCCCGCAAACATTCGTTCTACTTCTGGCCATGAAATAATGTGCACTGTATTGGCATTAAATACTGCATCTACAATATCGATAGGCCATTTGTCATTGTTCACGTCGATGACCACTGGTGGGAGCACATTTGGCAGTTTAGTCTCGTTCAGCCAAGCCAGGATGCTTGCATGGTTTCGCGCTAACTCGCTGGTCTGCCATGTCAAGTAAGGAAGTGCACGTCCGAAATAGACGGCATGCTGGCCGGTTCCACTAGCTATTTCCAACACTTTTTTCTGAATGGCAAATGATTTTTTTAATACTTCAAGTATAGGTGCTTGGTTTTGTTCGCATGATTCAGAGTAAGATTTCATAGGTGATAGGCCGCATTTAACACGTAATGGATTTTTAGTATTTTAAATTCAACTTATTACATTCTAAAGAATGTACATAATCGCTGGTGTGTTTATAAATTAGGAAATCAGAAAATAGATTCTGTGGCTACAATAAAGTTTTGTCTTTTTTGGCGATACGCTCCAGCACATATCGTGTCATTCCAAGCGCAAGTTCGTGCTCACCCATAAAAATTTTGTCCGCATGCTCTTTTTGGAGGAGAGCCGCATCTTCATCACTATGGGTGCGCACAACTGTCTCAACGTTTGGGTTGAGCATACGCGCGATCTCGATTATTTGTCGCACATGAAACGAATCCGGGGTGGCGATCACCAATATATGTGCCCGTGCAATATGCGCCTGAATTAGGACGGCCGGGTCAGACGAGTTGCCGAAGACGGCCAGCATGCCTCGTTTCCGCAATCCATCGACTAGTTCGCGATTTTGCTCGGCCACAACGAACGGTACACTGCTTTTGGTTAGTGCTTCACCAATGCGGCGGCCTACGCGGCCATAGCCTACGATCACGACGTGACCCGTCAAATGGGCTTGATCAACACTCATGGGGAGTTCCGCCAGCGGGTCGTCGGAACGCTCCAGAAGGCGAGCTAATGTTGAACGGGATCGAATCCACGCTTGTAGCGGTTCGGTAACGTGAAATAGCAGAGGGTTAAGCGCAATTGAGATTATTGCACCCGCCAAAATAAGACTCTGACCTTCAATTGGCAGTAGCCCCAGAGCAACACCCAAACCTGCCAAGATAAACGAAAACTCACCAATTTGCGCCAAGCTGGCCGATACCGTAATCGCTGTATTAAGTGGGTATCGGAACGCAAGGACGAGTAAAAAAGCGGCCAATGACTTACCAAAAATAATGATTAAGACTACCGCAACTAATTGCAAAGGTTGTTGTAACAAAATATTCGGATCGAATAGCATTCCAACCGACACAAAGAACAGCACTGAAAAGGCATCCCTAAGCGGGAGTGATTCTTCAGCTGCCCGATGACTTAATTTAGACTCCCTCATGGCCATTCCGGCAAAAAAAGCCCCGAGCGCGAAGGAGACACCGAAAAGTTCGGCTGAACCAAAGGCGATACCAACGGCAACGGCAATGACGCTTAATGTAAAAAGCTCTCTCGAACCGGTTCGGGCAACTTGCCACAGCAACCAAGGGAAAAGGCGGCGACCAACAACAAGCATGAGCACTATAAATATCGACACTTTTCCAATCGTAAGCGCAAGCATGGTCAGGATATTATCTCCTGATTTTTCGGCAAGGCCATTTGCATCCCCCCCTAACCATCCAGCCAGTGGCGGAAGAAAGACGAGTACCAATACCATCACCAAATCTTCAACCACAAGCCAGCCGACGGCAATGCGCCCATTTAAGGATTCAAGGATGCCTTTATTTTCGAGCGCTCTAAGGAGTACTACCGTACTTGCCACGGAAAGAGCAAGGCCGAACACGATGCCAGCGCCAAGACTCCAGCCCCAATAATTAGAGACGGCCATACCTAATGCCGTTGCAACCGAGATCTGGATAATGGCACCAGGCAAGGCAATTCGTCGCACTGCCCAGAGATCGTCTAGGGAAAAGTGCAGCCCAACGCCAAACATAAGTAAAATTACCCCGATTTCAGCAAGCTGACTGGAAAGTTCAATGTCTGCAACAAATCCTGGAGTGGCGGGCCCAAGAATTATGCCGGCAATCATGTAGCCAACCAGAACTGGCAGTTTAAAGCGTGCAGCGATGAAACCTAGAATTAATGCAAGCCCAAAACTGGCGGCAATGGTAGTGATAAGGCTGATGCTATGAGGCATGTAACTCTACTTCCTATTATTTGCTAGATTAATATTGAATATATTTTGCACCTGTCCTAAGTTATTTCCTTAAAGTTCAGTCTACAAATAATTGACTGCATAACTCACTGTATTAATTTTAAATAAATGCAAGTGGTGTCTGCGGTTTGGCTATTTACCTGGCCTCTCGCGACATTGCGATTAAAGCGTGACGAGCCTGTTGCGCATCAAGTACCATTTCGGGGAAATCAAAACGCAATAATTTTTCATCGGCGCGTACATCGAAACCATCGCAGTCGATGCCTAGCATTTCCACATTTAGCACTTCGGCTTTATGAAAGTACTGGCAATAGTGACGCATTGTGTCGCGATGATCCGTGTTCATGTGCGAAATCACGGCATTTTCCTGCTGGATTAATGGATAAGGTGGTACTAAATAGCTATCCGCCTCAACCCAATGAATTTTGCCGAAGCCACCAATATAGCGTAATGACTGCGGCATGATGCGGTAGAAAGAAAAATCATGCATGTCAAAGTAGCTTTGCGCTTCAGGATAGTAGCGCAAATAGCGCATGTCTATTTTGTTCTTATCCGTAATGATTTGCGCTGTACCCACCACGGTGAGACGTCCTTGTGCCTGAATGTGTGGACTATCCTGGTTATGGGTTATCAGGCTCAAACGCGAGTCATGCTGAATGTTTTTGGTATGTTCCGCTAATGTGCTAATCAGAATGAGCAGGCTGCCATCATGGTCGACCAGATAAGGAATGATAGAGCCGAACGGATGGCCATCTAATTTTTTAGACAGCGTGCATAGCGCACCATAGCGATGAGCGCGTAACATTTGGCGAGCTTCGCGCGCATTATTCATGAATATTCTTGACAATTATCTATGTTGTTATTCTCGGAAAAGTGGAAATAAAAAACTTGAGGTTTATACAGGTACCTCTAAAAATTCAAGTTTCTAAGCAAGACAAGGCATGAGTAAAAATTTTATCGATGCATATAATTGATACGTAAACAATACTTTTGCCCAAGTAACGCCAGATTGTGACGAAACGGGGTAAGCAGGCAAGCCGCAAAGTGGCTGCTCGCAAAATTTGATTTTTAGCGGTACTCTATAAATATATCCAATTTTATGCGGCCAATTTCAATGCCGTTTGCGCGAGCCGTTTGCCGAGTGCGATACACAGCTTTTTTTCATCTTCACTGATGGGGTGGTCGTTAGCCATCCCCGCGAAATGGCTGGCACCATAAGGTGTTCCGCCTCCCTGCGTGGTGGCAAGTTCTGGCTCGGAATAAGGCAGGCCAACGATAATCATGCCATGATGCATCATCGGTAATATCATAGAAAGTAGTGTACTTTCCTGTCCACCATGCATCGAGCCAGTAGAGGTGAAAAAGGCCGCAGGTTTGCCGACCAATGAGTGTTGCATCCATAGGGAACCTGTACTATCCCAGAAGTACTTCATTGGAGCGGCCATGTTCCCAAAACGCGTGGGGCTACCAACAGCAACGCCTATACATTCTTCAAGGTCACATAATTCGGCATAAGGGGCGCCCTCATCAGGTATGTCTGGCGCGGTCGCCTCGCATACAGTAGAAATTTTAGCTACGGTGCGCACCCGTGCCCGCACACCCGGCACGTGCTCCACGCCACGCGCCACCAGTTGAGCCATTTGGCGCACCGCGCCGTGCTGGCTGTAATAGAGTACAAGGATTTCTTTGTCAGTTAACATAAGCTTTGCATTTGTAAAGTCGTATTAATATGTTGTATAGATATTTAATGGACTGATCGTCTGCATTTTCTAAGTTCATCGTAGACCGTCTCAGTCACAGTTGCTGTGCGGAGGTGGCAGCTAGCTTTACTTTTACCACGTTATTGTCATTAGTGCGGCTGATTACCATAGCCCTTACGTTGTTTTGGCATTCCGATCCAAGTTGAATTTTTAAATAAAAGAAATTCTTGCTTGCCAATATGATGGTGGAAATTGGCGGCATCATGGCTTCATTTTTATGTGATTTGCAATGGGCAATGCGACAGTTACATCGTGTATTTTACTACTTTATCTCGCAAAGTGTTTGGGTGGTAGTCCGGCCATTTTGGCTGAAGAAACTACACTGCGTGGAATGGTGGCAGCCAATTGTATTTTTAGTTGCACGACGCCGATACTTTCCGCTAAGTGAGTCCGATGAACGTATTTGAAAGGCAGTGACCATGAGCACAACTACAGATCCTGTTTGCGGTATTAAAGTTGACATTGAGTAGAAGCGTAGCTTGGAACATGCGGACAGGCGCTATTATTTTGGTTCACAACGCTGCGTGGAAAAATTATCGGCAGATACTGAAAAACACCTTAATCCGGTCGCGTCGACTCCCACAATTACAACGCCATTTGCTTAAGGTTATACCTGTCAGATGCATATTGAGGTGTATCAGGAATGAGCTTCAGCTCGGTGCCGGTGATCAGCAATGCACTGAGGCTGAGACGGGCGAAACTGTGAATTGGATTTAACGCAGACCTATAAAGGTGGACACTTGGATGTAAATGGCGGTGAATTGAACATTTGCGGCAAGTGCATAATGTCAAAACTCAGGAAGCCTGGCTCATAGTCTTTGAAGTTTTTCTGTGTTGCCGTTTTTCTTCGATTTGTGGCGCAAAGCATTCAACTTATGGATTGCAAAGCATAGGCTGAATTATCGTAATCGTTTTTCCAACCATGCATCGATCGACCAATTGCCACGGCTCAATATCAACAATACACCGAGCAAAATTCCCCAGGATAAGTGCTGATTGATACCCGCTTCGCTTAAGTCAGCATAAGAAATGACCGCGACTAGATTGAGGATAAACAGCCCGGCAGCGGCAAACCGCCCGAACAGCCCCAATACAAGCAGTGCAGTCAGTCCCAGCTCTGCACCGGCCGCCATTGATGCGGGCCCCCCGCCTCGGGTGACAGTAATGGCACACTGTAGATATCGCTGAACAAGTACAGCGTGCTGTCCCAATTTTGTATCTTGGTCAGACCGGATTTGAAAAAAATATTTGCAAGATATAGCCTTAGTCCTAAATCAAGCAGAGGCGCCAGATATTCCGGCAGGTGTGATGCTTTGTAATAAAGTTTTGTAAAGTTTGATAACAGGTTCATGGAATCGCTCCCAGGTTAAAATTTGAAAGAACATCTTGCTCGACCAGCATCTGCAGCGCGGCCTGTAAATTGAAATCTGGATAATGTTCCAGCGTGGTGGCAGCTGCTTTCCCTAGCTGAGTTCCAGCTTGTATGCCTTGCAGCCATGCCGCATCGGCTTCCGTCAGTTCGCTGACCAAGACAACATCATTTTTGCGGCTGACCAGAGCGTTGCTGGAACCGCTATCCAGATTAATGTGGAAGTCACCGGATGCACCGGGTTGATGGGCATGCCAGATGGCGGTGATCGGATAGCAGGAGTGCACCAGATGACACGCTGGGTGAGTGTGTAGAATAAGATTTGGATATTGCTCGGGTGGTACCTGCGCCAGCTTGTCGATGTCCAGTGTGGCGGCATCGTCTGCGAAATAGGCGCAGTGGCAGGCCCACTCCAGCGCCGCGACATCCGGCAGGTAAGCTAATTCTTGTGCAGGCTCGAAGGTTGCAACAAAAGCTGCCATCTCCGCTCCATATTGATGCAAGTTTCCGCTGTGCGAAAAATGTTGCTCGCTGAATCGCCGTGTCAACAGCCGGAAAAAATCCTTGCCCACGAGTTGCTCGATGACTGGATATGCGCCTGCAAGTGTGTCATGCAGATTCCCGCGATAATTGTTGCGGTAAACTTCGATGGCTGTGGTGACTGAATAATTCGGGTAACTCACGTCGATCCGAGACGAAGGCTCCTGGCCATGCACGATGGCACGGGCTAAATCGGACAGGTCGTCATTTAGCTCAGGCATGATATTCCTCCAGCCGTTGCTGCGCTTTGTTCGCTTCACCTTGCAATATTGCCAACGCAGGTATATCGCTATCCCATTCGATCAGCGTTGGGCGC
>JBDSEJ010000448.1:0-3110 GCA_039920105.1 Candidatus Nitrotoga sp.
TGCTGCTTTACGAAGCTGACCGAGAGCGGCAGTTCGCCGATCTGTTCAACGATGCCTGAGCGGAGGGTTTCGGCCTGTTCCTTCTCCTCGTTCAGCAGGGCCAGCGAGTACTCGAGCAGGTCGCGCTCGAAACGCATGGCTTTGAAGTCGGCTTCGGAGACGGTGCGGAACAGTGGCTTGATTTCGGCGCGCAGAAATTCCAGCTTCTGGTGGGTGAGGCTGATCCAGAAGGTTTCTTCGTCCAGTATCGCCAGCGCGGCGGCGGCTTCTTTAATGACGACGGATGACTGGGGCAACGCGGCGATCTGTGCACGCAGCTTGGCCACTTCACGGTCGGCGATGTTTGCTAGGCCGCTGTCGTTGGACTTTTCGATCTTGTCGAGCCGCAGGCCGACCAGCCGAACGGGCAGCGGCAACTGTGGTCTGAGTTCTTTGCCTTTGGGGTTGAGCTTGAAGTATTCGAAGTTGTCCCAGCAGTCGAGGATCAGGAACACGTCTTTCTCAAGACACCATGGCTTGGGTTTGCTGGTTTCCAGAAGGCGCGTACCACGCCCGACCATCTGCCAGAACTTGGTGTACGAGTACACCGGCTTGGCGAACACGAGGTTGACGATCTCTCGCACGTCGATGCCGGTGTCGAGCATGTCCACGCTGATGGCGACGCGTGGCATGTCGTTGTTGGTAAATTGGTCGAGCAGGCCGCCCTTACCGTATACGCGCGGGTCGTCCGACACCAGCACTTTGGCCAGCTCGCCGTGGTATTGCGGGTAGAGTTTGTCGAAAACTTCTTCGATGCGCCTGGCGTGTGCCTTGGTGGCGCAAAAGAAGATGGTCTTGCCCGGCAGCACGCCGTTGGCGTCCTTGATGGATTCCTCCATGAACTCTTTGACGATCAAGGTATTGGTGCCCTTGTTGATCACCTGCTTTTCCAACTGCGAACCTTCGAAGTTGATTTCTTCAACCTCTTTGCCTTGCAGGATCAACTTTTTCTGGTCGTCCAGTGAAATGGTGCGCTTACTGATGCCTTCCATCTGGAACTTGGTCTGAATCTTCATGACCTGAAAGTTGCAGAGGTAGGGCGGCACATTGTTCACGGCCTCTTCGAAAGTGTAGGCAAAGGTAGGCAGGCCGTCTTCGCAGTGGAAGAGCTGGAAAGTGTTGTGGTCGATGATGTCGGTCGGCGTAGCCGTCAAACCTAACGTAATGGTTTTGAAATAATCAAGGACTTCACCATAGGTGTTATAGATAGAGCGGTGGCTTTCATCTACGACGATGAAGTCAAAGAAGTGCGGCGACAGTTGCTGGGATGCATCCCGTATGATGTTAAGAATCGTCGGGTAAGTGGCGACATACACGCGGCGGTCCTTGACGATGAGCTTTTCGCCCACGTTGGGCCAGCGTGGCTCATTGGGCATGTGTTCTTTGAAGGCGGCCAGCGCCTGCTCGCGCAGCGCGATACGGTCGACCAGGAACAGCACCTTCTCGGCATGGCTGGCACGCATGAGGGCATCAACCATGGCAATGCAGGTACGGGTTTTGCCCGTGCCAGTGGCCATCACAAGCAGGAAATCGCGTTTTTTCTGTTCGATGCCTTCGAGCACCGAGCGTATGGCGCGGATCTGGTAATCACGCCCGGCAATCGAGGTGTTGATGAACTCTTGCGTCAGTGGCTTGCGGTTGCGGCGGATATAGGAGAAGCGCTCCAGATCGTCGCGTGTGGGAAAGCCAACGACCTTGCGCGGCGGGGCGTTCCCAAGATCCCAGAAATAAATCGAGTGACCATTGGTGTAGAAGCAGAACGGCAGTTCACCGTCCAGTTGCTTCTGGATGTTATAGCAATACTGCTTGGCCTGTTCACGGCCGATGGCGGCGTCGCGGCTGGTTTTCTTGGCCTCGATGACAGCCATCGGCTTGCGATCTTTGCCCAGCAGGACGTAGTCGCTGAACTGATGGCCTTCGTAGGGCGTGCGTGGTTCGGCTACGCCTTCTGTCAATGCGGTCAGAATGTCGAACTCTTCTATTACCTGCGTGGGATCTTTGACGTTCCAGCCGGATGCACCAAGCTGAAAATCAATTAGCTCAGCTCGCGTTTGAGCTTCAGACTTGGCCATGCTTCAAGTTCCCTTTTTTGACTTATCTGCCAAATAGATTAACAAACGTGACAGTTTCAAACATCGTGCCTTTGGGGAAGTGCTGCATGTTGTAATAATTTATTACGCACACCACCGAGTTTACTTATTCCTTCGCGCGTTCAGTGCACTTTGCGCCAATTACTAGAGCCAAGAACATATAGCCTAAATCTCGAAGCCTGGCAATCCATGCAGCTATCCTCTATCCAGAGGTCACGAGAATAGTATTTGAGATTTTCTGATTTTGTAATGGTGTAGCATTTTCGACACCGGAAGGCATTGCCGTATGGTGTCAAGTTGGTTGTTTAAATTTTACGCAACTAGCAATTCCTTGGGCTTAACGTTCTTCTCAATTTCTTTGCCAGCGGCTGCAAACGCTTTTTTGACGTCATAGCTGGCTTGCAGACTCATCCAAAAATCCGGCGTAGTGCCAAAAAATCTGGCCAACCGCAGAGCGGTATCCGCAGTAACGCTTCGCTGTTCATTTAAAATTGCAGTAATCCGGTTGGTGGGTACATCCAGTGCTTTGGCGAAGGCATTAGCCGAAAGATTGAGTTCGGCCAATTCATCTTTAAGGATTTCACCAGGGTGAATCGCCCGCATTTTGTTACTCATGTTCTTTCTCCTTTAGTGGTAATCAACGATTTCCACATTTTAAGCGTCCGCATCTTTCCACTCGAAGCACACGCGCCATTGTTGATTGACACGTATGCTGTACTGCCCAGCTCGGTCGCCGGCTAATGATTCAAAGCGGTTGCTGGGCAATCCCATCAAATCATGAATGGTTTTGGCATTGTCCAAAATCTCCAGCCTTTTTTCTGCCTGGGTTGCGAAAGCGTCAAATTGCCTTACGCACTTGCCTTGGTAGAGGGCTTCCGTATTCTTATTCTAAATCGCATTAGAAACAGAATTAATTATCCAAGGCCACCGAGTAATGCTGGCGACACGCTCAGTATCATTTTCCATTGTTCGTAGCGCCTC
>JBDSEJ010000449.1:0-1814 GCA_039920105.1 Candidatus Nitrotoga sp.
TGGCTCACCTCGAATACGAGAACACTTAGCTGTGGCTAAATTTATCTTCCAGTCCCGGCCGGGTTGACCTCACAACTTGAGGTTGATAAAGTATTCAATCAGCTGCGCGCCACCAAAGCCATTGAAAGGCAAGAGCAGCGCGCGTAGCGCGGGCTGCTCTTAGACGGGAGCAAACACGGCCCCCATGAGTATTATCCACTATATGCGATACCGCACAGACCATGCACGAGACGCCTTGATATTGTTCTCTCGGAGTTTGCCCAATGGCCAAATTGTGACCTTGGTAAAATTCTTTAGTCTACATGTCGGCATATTGAAATTCAGTCAAATAATCTTTCAAAAATTTATAAATGGAGATACAAATGAAAAAAACTTTTAATTACCTCGCGCTTACTTCCTGTTTTATATTGGGCACTACTTTAGCTCACGCTGATACCGATGCACGTTCTGGAAAAATGGATGGAAAAATGCAGGAAAAAATGTTCAAAGCCATGGATACCAATACCGACGGAATGGTCAGTACTGACGAGTTTAATGCTTACCATGCAAAGAAATTTAAGGAGCTGGATGTCAACGGTAACGGCCAAATTACCCTGGAAGAAATGAAGGCCGGGCACAAGAAGATGATGGATGATGGCGGACATAAGAAAATGATGGATGATAGCGGCCACAAGAAAATGATGGATGATAGCGGCCACAAGAAAATGGACGATACTTGGCACAAGAAGTCAGATGATGCTAAGAACAAGAAGATGGATGCTGACGACAGCAAAGATGATAAAAATTAATCAATATCACCTCTTGCAAAATTCATCATTCAAGCTGGGTAATAATTTGATTAAAGGTTAGAAAGGGAAGGTGCCGCCCGCGTAAACAGGCACCGTTTGCTCACAACCATAGAAGTTGGTTTAAGGGCATCTCTAAAAATCCAATTTTGCGAGCAAGCCGCTTTGCGGCTTGCCTGCTTACCCCGTTTCGTCACAATACGGCGTTACTCTAAAAATTCTCTTACATATCCATCAAATGACGCGTTCAAGTTTTTTACTTGTGCCTTGTCTTGCTTAGAAACTTGAATTTTTAAAGGTGCCCTTCAGTTTGAGCTGATTGATGCCCGATCCAGCCTACCGCGTTATAATCGCGTTCTTTCTTTTCGCTCATAGCTATCATTTGGAACCCTCACCATGTCGCATAATCTCTTCAACACTCGTCAAACATTCACCCTCGCCAACGGCAAAACTGGCACGCTGTATTCCTTGAAAGCACTCGAAACAGCTGGGCTGGGCAAAATTTCACGTTTGCCCATTTCCATCCGCATTGTGCTGGAAGCGGTGCTACGCAATTACGATGGCAAAAAGATCAGCGAAGCGCACATTCGCCAGCTGGCGAACTGGCAGCAGAATTCACCTCGCACCGAAGAAATTCCGTTCGTAGTGGCACGTATTGTGTTGCAGGATTTCACCGGCATCCCGCTGCTGGTTGACCTCGCCACCATGCGCGATGCCGCTGCGAAGATGGGCAAGGATCCGATGATCATCGAACCGCTGGTGCCAGTGGATCTGGTAGTGGATCATTCGGTGCAAGTGGATTATTACAATAGTCCGGATGCGCTGCGACTCAACATGGAACTGGAGTTTGAGCGCAATAATGAGCGCTACAAATTCATGAAATGGGGCATGCAGGCATTTGATACGTTCAAGGTGGTGCCGCCAGGCGTCGGCATCGTGCATCAGGTGAATCTGGAATATCTGGCGCGCGGCGTGCTGCAAAAAGACGGCGTTTATTATCCCGATACGCTGGTAGGTACCGACAGCCAC
>JBDSEJ010000450.1:0-5136 GCA_039920105.1 Candidatus Nitrotoga sp.
TGCGGCTGCCACTGTGTCTTGCATTTTCAGGTAGTACTGCGATATTCACCGGCACACCCGTTTCTGTTTTCAGCGTAAAACTGGGCACAGTTTGTTGTCTGCCTGTCAGATGTACAAACCATTCACCGCCTTCAAAGGGCAGGTTATGCTTGAGCAGGAACATCATTATGGCTTTTTCGTCATCGGAATAAACCAAAAGGTTAATGTCTGATTGCTCGCCTGCTGCTCCGTTCAAAACGGAGCCGGTGAGGTAGGGATGAAAGGACTCCAACAATTGCATCATGGCGAGCGCCTGCTGGCGTAATTGGCGCAGGACAAGGGGATGGCTTTCACTCTGATAAAGGGCACGAAAGCTGCGCAACGCCATTTCAACTTCATCATTGCTGGGCAGGTGTTGAGTATCTTCTGCGCCCATTTGTTTGGCGGCCTTGCGTTTGGCATACGCATAATCAGTAATGCCACCTTCGGCCATTAGACGTGCGGCGAGATGTGCGAGCTGTTCGCGCATCAGATCGCGCCGATGCAAACGATCTTTACTCATATCAATTTAAAAGATGTGATTGATTAGTGTATCAAGAAACGACTCTTCCGGTGGCGGGGTGGGTTGTACTATTGGCAAATTTTCCTGGTAAAAATATTCCACCAACTCGCCATCGTCAGCTTCATTTCGCTGTCCATCGTTGTTAATGCGCACAGCCACCATGTTTTCCGGCAAGGTGTAGGTGGATTCGGGTACTTTTTTGAGCGTTTTTCCCATGTAGTCCATCCATATGGGTAATGCAGCTCCACCCCCGGTTTCTCTCTCGCCCAGACTGCGCGGAGTATCGAAACCGACCCAGGTAATACCTACCAAAGTGGGGTGGAAGCCGCAAAACCAGGCATCCATTGAATCGTTTGTAGTGCCGGTCTTACCTGCCAAGTCATGGCGACCCAATTGCATGGCGCGGAAGGCTGTGCCGTGTTGCACCACGTCTTTCATCATACTTACCATGGTGTAGGCATTACGCACGTCTAAAACCTGGGGAGCGTTTTCGCCGGCCACAACGGATGCGGCCTGGTGCAGCACGTTGCCGTTGCTATCCTCAATGCGCTGAATGAAATAGGGGGTAATGCGGAAGCCGCCATTGGCGAAGACGGAGTAACCCGTCAGCATTTGCATAGGCGTAACTGAACCGGCACCTAATGCCATTGTGAGGTAAGGCGGGTGCTTGGCTGCGTCAAAGCCAAACTTGGTGATGTAGTCTTGTGCGTATTGTGGAGTAATAGTTTGCAGGATGCGAATTGAGACCATGTTTTTGGATTTGACAAGCGCTTGCCTCATGCGCATTGGGCCATCAAATACCCCATCGTAGTTTTTCGGTTGCCAAGCATCGCTACCTGTCTCTGCCGCATCAATCACCAAGGGTGCATCATCAATTACGGTGGCAGGGGTCATGCCCTTTTCCAATGCGGCGGAATAAATGAACGGTTTAAAGCTGGAGCCGGGCTGTCTCCAAGCCTGGGTTACATGATTAAATTGGTTGCGGTTGAAGTCGAAGCCGCCTACCAGAGCGTAGATGGCACCATTGCGCGGGCTGGCAGAAACAAAAGCTGCTTCCACTTTCGGCAGCTGGACAATCTTCCAAATTTTCTTTTCGTCCTTCTGCACGTAGATTAGTGAACCGACACGTAATCGCCGATTCAGCGCAGTCTGTTTACTCATGTAAGACTGAGCAAATTTCAGTCCTTCACCGCTAATTTTAGCAATTGCACCTCCTTTGCTGTAAGCGCGGATGCCGTTGGAGTTTGCTTCAATTACCACGGCTGGAATCATGTCGTCACTATCAGCAATATCCTGTAGTGCTTCTTCCATATCTTCTTCGGTATTCCCTTTTTGCAGGTCAATATAGCCTTCCGGCCCGCGGTAACCATGGCGTCTGTCATATTCCAGCACACCTTTGCGTAGCGCTTCATAGGCGGTTGCCTGGTCTTGTTGGCGGATAGT
Organism: Candidatus Nitrotoga sp.; assembly: GCA_039920105.1. Classification (GTDB taxonomy): domain Bacteria; phylum Pseudomonadota; class Gammaproteobacteria; order Burkholderiales; family Gallionellaceae; genus Nitrotoga. The sequence continues at coordinate 1,985 of JBDSEJ010000450.1, forward strand.
TGTATAAACCTTAATGCCTTGCGTATAAGTTTCATCCTGGTAACGTTTGAATACTTCTTGCCTAACCATTTCCGCCAGATAGTCAGCTTTACCTGAAAATTCTTGATAGCTTCGTTTTACCATCAAGGGCTGATGCACTGCTGAATCCTGTTGCTGATTGTTAATGAAGCCCAGCTCTTGCATGCGGCGCAGTACATAAGCTTGCCGCAGTTTGGCACGCTTGAGGTTGACCACCGGGTTATACACGGAAGGAGCCTTGGGTAAACCAGCCAGCATTGCGAATTCAGCCACGCTGAGTTGGTCGAGGTTTTTGCCGAAATAGCCTTGCGCGGCAGCAGCAAAGCCATAGGCACGTTGACCCAGATAGATATGATTAATATAAAGCTGGAGGATTTCATCCTTGCTCAGGTTGTGTTCGATTTTGATGGCAAGCAGCACTTCGTTAAATTTGCGCGATAATTTCTTTTCTTTTGTAAGAAAAAAATTACGTGCCACTTGCATAGTGATCGTGCTGGCTCCCTGCTTGGCACCGCCCGATGTGAAATTGTAATAAGCGGCGCGCAATACGCCCATGTAATCCACCCCACCGTGCTGATAAAATCGGTCATCTTCCGCCGCAAGGACGGCCTTTTTCATCAAGTCGGGTACTTCGTCAATTTTAACCAGTGCACGACGTTCCTCACCGAATTCGCCGATCAGAACGCCCTCCACGCTGTATATACGTAGTGGGATTTTGGGCCGATAATCGGTTAATGCTTCAAGCGAGGGCAGTGTGGGATATATCAGCATTGCCGCAAACATCAGCAACAAAAGTGGTGTGATAATGAGGGCGAGTCCAGCAACGATTGGATAAAACCACCAGCGGGAAGTCATAGGGTACGGAATTGTATAAAGGACATAGTTAGGATTATAAGGACTCTCGGCAGGGGGAATAATCCAACATTAAAACTCATGAGGTGCGGAACTAATGATAACTCTAGTTTTGACATGACGCTATCTTCGCCGGTGATTTTGACTTGATCGTTATGCGTAAAGCATACGAAGGTATTTCGAAAAGCTCCAGATTATCCATTAGAGACTCTGTGGACAGTATGGTCATCATTCCAGATCTGACCTGCATTAGACCAAAATTCATCCAACCAAGTTCTTCGTAGTCCACTCACCGTCCAGTTTAGCTGTCGCTTGTTTGGGGCTTTGTACCAGAATATCCGTACTGCATATACCTTGTTTTGCAGGCGGCAAGGGTATGTTGTACCGGGCCTCATAACCATGGTTTGCCGAAACAAACTCATCGGGGTGTATACCAGCGTGGCAAAGTACAGTGCTGCTTCAGTTGCGTAAAAATCATTGCGAGTGCCTGATCGCTTTAACACTTTCATTGATCAACTCGGGGCCGCGATAAATCAATCCACTGTAAATCTGTATTAGCGCAGCGCCAGCGTTTATTTTTTCTGCTGCATCCTTTCCGCTCAAGATGCCTCCTACGCCGATAATAGGCAGCGTTCCTTGCAATGCTCTGGCAAGTTCGCGGATAACGGCAGTAGATCTGTCACACACTGGCGCACCACTCAATCCGCCCGTCTCGGTATGCTGCGAAAGAAGTTCAACGCCTGTGCGCGTCAACGTTGTATTGGTGGCGATCACGCCGTCAATGCAATGGCGTTGCAAAAGTGCTGCTATCTGGCGGATTTGTTCACTATTAAGATCGGGTGCTATTTTTAACGTCAATGGAACATATTTGCCATGTAAATCAGACAACTTTTTCTGCTCTGCTTTAAGTTGCGAAAGCAGAGCATCCAGTTCATCACTTCCTTGCAGCTGGCGCAAATTCTTGGTGTTTGGAGAAGAAATGTTGATGGCGATATAGCTGGCATGGGTGTACACACGTCTTAATCCGATCAGGTAATCGGTAGCAGCATGCTCAATCGGCGTGTCATAATTTTTACCAATGTTGATGCCAAGAATGCCGCGATAATTTGCGCGTTTTACATTTTCAATGAGTGCATCCACGCCGTGATTGTTGAACCCCATACGGTTGATGATAGCCTGTGCCTCGGGCAAGCGGAACAAGCGCGGTTTCGGGTTACCTTCCTGGGCGCGGGGCGTGACGGTCCCGATCTCGATGAAACCAAAACCCAGTGCGGCTAGCGCATCAATATGATCGCCATTTTTGTCCATCCCTGCGGCTAGCCCAACCGGGTTAGGGAAGGTTAGGCCCATTACTTTTTGTGGGTTATCCACCGGACGTTTGACAAACAGTGGCAGCAGACCAGTCTGATAGCCTAGCTGCAGTGTTTTAAGTGTAATGTGGTGGGCGGTTTCCGGATTAAAGGAAAATAGCAACGGTCGAATCAGTGGATACATGTCACGGCCTGTAAGTGGGGAGCGCTTGCCATTCGTTTTGTATAAGCCCTTGCAACGGACGGAAGTTGGCTTTGTATGCCATTTTTCTGCTCTCTTTAATCCAGTAACCCAAATACAAGTATTCCAATTTCAACTTCCGGCACAGATCAATCTGCCACAGGATGTTGTAAGTGCCAAAGTTAGCTTGCGCTACATTCGGTTCATAAAAAGTATAAACCGAGGATAGACCATCGTCGAGAATATCGATGATACTCACCATGCGTAGCACCCCGTTTTCGCGGAACTCCACCAGTACGGAATCAATATGGCTGTGCAGCAAAAAATTGCGGTATTGGTCCCGGCTATCATTTTTCATGCCGCCATCGGGATGACGATCCATTTGATAACGTTGATACAAAGCGAAATATTCTTCATCATCTCTCAATGCATGCAACGAGGCCTCCAAGCAAGCGTGGCGTTGCCTGGAGCGACGCTGCGTGCGGTTGGGGACGAACGATACTACTTCGACACGTACCGGAATGCAGGCTTGGCAGGCATCACAGCGTGGCCTGTAGGTAATCGTTCCGCTCCGGCGGAAGCCGCGACGTACCAGTTCCGAATACACATCCGGGGTGATTAGAAAGCTGGGCGTGGCGACCTGTGAACGCGCTAGTCGATCCGGCAGGTAGCTACAGGAATACGGGGCTGTAAGATAAAGCTGCAGCGCCGATAGCGGGATATCATGTAACAAGTTCATGGTCGAACTGCCATTTGAGCGAAGTGTCTGGACAGTGTATCAAGTCTTTTAA
>JBDSEJ010000451.1:0-1625 GCA_039920105.1 Candidatus Nitrotoga sp.
TCCAGGCAAACATCATTGGATGCTTGCTGATCCTGCGATGTTGCCAAAACAGAAGACAATGAAGTTGCATTCGGCGCACCCAGCAACTTGATTTTTTCCACATTCAGCGGCGGTTGATGCTTCAAGCTTTTATTTTCACCTACCAGCATGTCTTCCCATTGAATAAATGAAAAAAACATCAAATTTGCCAGCAGCAATATCCAGAATAGCCACTTCATCATTACCTCATTCTTGTCTTGATTTTAAATATTCGGATTATGCTTCAGGGTGACTCGCAGTTTATTTAAACTGCTAAAAAAATTGACGCGTTCAGGATAAACGTTCATGGCCAATTATTTGTAAGCCACGAAGAACCATATTATCTACCCGCATCGACGGCAACTTGAGATGCGACTGTACATTATCTGCGGCTCCACCGCTTATCAGGCAACGCACGCCCCCGTTTACTGCTATAGCTTCGAACTGCAAGCGAATAGCGCCAATGGTCGCCTGGATCGAGCCACTGACCATGGCGTCATCGGTATTGCGCGGAAATTCGCGCCAGACACCTGCTGGCTTAGCTAGTTGGGCAGCACTTGCGGCCAGACTACTTAGCAGCATATCCACACCTGGCAGGATTAGCCCGCCCAAAAACTCGCCCTCGGCAGACAGTGCATCTACAGTAGTTGCCGTACCGCAATTTACCACCAGGCAGGAGGCATGCTCTTGATGCCAAGCCGCGATTAGTGCTGCCCACCGATCGCTGCCAAGCTGTGCGGGGTGTTCATACAAGTTATGCACACCGCATTGCTTCGTTTGGGCCACAATGAATTCGATGGGACAACCCCAGGCGGCACAGGCTGCAGATAACAGTTGCGCCATATTCTCGCCGGCAACATTGGATATAAGTACTCTGTCCGGCGGCAACAATTTCGAAAATGCCATGATTAATGCAGTCGCATACGTATTTTCTAGCACGTTTTGCTGCAGCCACATGCCGCCGTCTACCATAGCCCACTTGACACGACTGTTGCCGGCATCAATCAACATCATTTTCATGATGCACGTAAACCAATTTCTCCCGCATTGACTATTTGCATTCCGCCTGCCGTTTCCAGAATAAGTGCGCCATTCTCGGTGACGCCTCGAGCAATGCCAGTTTCATTTCTGCCATCCGGCAACCGTAATCGTACCAACTGGTTATACCAAGCGTGATGGCTTTCCCATTCCTCACGCAGCGCGGCAAAACCATTACTGGCGAATTCATGAAGCACGCCCTGCAACTCACTTAAAATAACCGCGAATAAAATGTTGCGTTCCGGCAATTTCACTCCCGGCATACCAGCCACCATATCTTCCAGGCTTGAAACCGATTGATCGATCTGCGGCAACAGGTGCGCAGGCTTGGATAGATTGAGGCCAATGCCAATCACTACTACACTCGGCCCCAACATATCACCCTGTGCCTCGAGAAGAATGCCGGCCAGTTTACCGTCGTTACCATTTAACACATCATTCGGCCATTTAAGACGTGCGTTCCCCATGCCAAGCACATTTAAAGCACGGATCAATGCCACTCCAACTGCCAAACTCAAACCAGACAACGCCGACAACTCAAGTTCAAAGCGCCATAACAGCGAGAACGT
>JBDSEJ010000452.1:0-2024 GCA_039920105.1 Candidatus Nitrotoga sp.
CTCTTCACCAGAGGCGAAGCCTACCGGATTCTGGGCGACGCTCCCAATGTGATTCGTGTATTTGTGGATGTTATTAACTTGTTTGGCGAGCGATCTTCCTGGGGCAAACGTGCCATTCAAAAGGTCATTGCTCTCTCCCAGCAGGGAGAGACGCCTCAAGATCGCGTGATGGCATTAAACGCATTGATTTCCCGTCACGCCGACCTTCCCGTATTGATCGCCACCACTCGGCTTACCATCGCCGACCTCCATTACGAACAGGGAGAACAACTGTCTGCTCTGGAAACCTTGGATTTCATCGTCTCTACTCGTGACCTTCCCAACGAACTCATCATCCAGGCCTATCGAAAAAAGGCCGAGATTCTTTCGGGAGCGGAACGGTATCAGGAAGCGGCGGATACCTATGCCGCCTTGAGTCAATTCACCGGAGGGGATAAGACCGAACTCGAAAGAACCCAGAGCCTTCTCATTTTACAACTGGTTAAAAAGGCTCTCAAAGATCGGAAGGTGGGGGAGACCCGCATTGCCGCAAAGTCTCTTAAACAGCTAATCGATCAATATCCTGAATCCGTGGAAGCACACCGGGCTTATATCGAAACCAAAACCATGCTTAAAGAAACCCAGGAGGTGCAAGCTTGGTATACCAACTTAGTACAAACTTATCCCGATCATGCGGTGTATCAATATGGCCAGGCCTTGGCGTTATCCTATTCCGAGCCGCCGAACCTCCCTTTGGTGATACGTCTTCTCCAACGCGCCTTGGAAAAAGATCCCGCCATGGGGTATGTCCATCAAACTCTCGGATGGGCCTACGAACAAACTGAACGGGTTTCTGGCAACAAAGGGTATCTAGAGAAAGCCGAGCAGGAGTATCGCATCGCACTGGAGATTAACGATGTCAGCCGCTTCCCGGAAGTGGAATCACAGCTACTCTTGAATTTGGGGAACACTTATCTGGCACTTTCGAGTGCCCGCGAAGCCTATCGGCATTACCGGCAGCGTGAGGTCCAATTCGCTCCGACCGGTGAGTCCATCACTGAAATGCTCTATCGTAAAAATTATGGAGAAGCCAGTTTTAAATCCGGACGCAGTGAGGAGTCGCTGGTGCAATATAAGTTGGCCTTGCGTATTGTTCCTCCCGATCAGCCTGGCCTTAAAGCGGAAATTCTGGAACGCATTGGGTTGTCCCACCAGGACATCGGACAACATGCCAAAGCCATTGAAGCCTATACCCAGGCTTTGGATCTCAACCGCGAATTGGGGCAAGAAAAAAACGTCACCCTTCTGCAGAGAAATATCGGGGTCAATCTGTTTAATCTGAGCCGTGCCAGCGAAACCGGTGGACGGGAAAAGCTCAAGCAGGCATTGGGCAGTTACTTTACCAGCTTGGATCATCTCACCGCAGATAGTGGAAAAGCCATTTCAAAGGGACCAGGCCTGTTCAATGTGAGTGTGGCACTCAGTGAAGGTAGCTCTCAAGCCGCCAGTGGGTTCGACCTGATGGGCGAAAAAAAGCTCATGTTCAGTTACATTGCCAGCACCTATGAGCAATTAGACGAAGCCGGGCCCGCTCGAGATTATTATCGCAAAAAGCTCGCGCTCCTCAATCAGTTGTCTCCGGCGAAACCGGATGCTGCAGCCATGACTGAAAAAGCAATTGTCCTCAATCATCTGGGAGTCCTCTCGCACAAGTTACATGAGCCTGAGCAGGCCATGGAGTACTTTCGTCAATCCTTGAATGCCACACGAGCGTTGGATGTACCTTTCGGGACCAGCGTCAACATTTATAACCTTTCTCAACTGGCTGTAGAAAATATCCTGCAAGGCCACACACCCGACCAGAGCCTGGTAGAGGCGATCACCTCCGGCATTCAGGCTCTCCAGCAACGGAACTATGAAAACCGCAATCTATTTTACACGCTCACCAACACGGCCTTGCTCCTCTCGCTTCTCCCCGAACCTGCACCAGACCAGAACCTCAAGCCGGCGGAAGCCGTCCAACTCATGCATGAGCAGTTTGCCTC
>JBDSEJ010000453.1:0-2835 GCA_039920105.1 Candidatus Nitrotoga sp.
GTTGGGAGCTAACCGGATAGGCAAGCTTCGAACTATAGCTGGTTAGGTAGAACACCTCGATCCCGCATCCAGAGCAAGTGGAGCGCAACCATTACCTGTCGGCACGGCAAAAACAAAGTAACAAGCGCATTGCCAAGATCTGTGCCCGAGTCGAGCACATCTTCGCCGGCTTTGAACAGATGGGCGGCAAGCAGATTTGCACTTTCGGTCAGGCACGGGCAAACTTTGCCATGACCATGGAGGCGGCCAGCTATAACCTCAAACGTCTGGTCTATCTCAAGCGGGCTGGAATTCAGGCCTTATCACGTCCACAGCAGGCCGAATTGCTCAAATATTGGACGATTCGAGGTAAAAGAGGGTGGAACTGTGCAAAAATTATGCAAGCCACCGCAGAAACTGAACCGGGTTCGGCCGCGTATATTTATATCTTTCAATATCTTGAAAGCAATACTAGAGACTTTTTACTTAATCAAAAACTTAGATTATTATTAATAACCAGCTACTCGAAGATACGTCATAGGCAGAGCAATATTTGGATAAGTTCCTGCATACCCAGTGGAAATAATGCTGGCCTGTGAATCCACAGCCTGAATGCTTTGTTATTTATGTTGTAGTATGGCTATTTGTACGTAAAATAAATGAAGTCTAAATTTTTGAAGAATTCATTAAGTTTTAAACTCTACATATTCGAGCCTGTCCGCCTATCGAACAGCCACGAGCATAACAAACACCTATCGTATATTAACGTCACCACTTCCAGATCAGATCAATTCCAACAATGCTGAACAATCGCGCACAAATTTTGCTTAAGACTTTGGTGGATCGCTATATTAACAATGGTCAGCCAGTGGGTTCGCGCGCGTTACTAGAGTTTTCTGTTTTAGAGGTCAGCTCTGCCACTATTCGAAATGTAATGGCCGACCTCGAAGAAATGGGGCTGGTGAGCAGTCCGCACACATCCGCTGGACGCGTACCAACAGCACGTGGTTATCGTTTATTTATTGACACATTGATGGTTGTCCAACCGCTGGATAGCGCACGTGTGCAACAACTTGAAAACCAATTACAACCGGACAACCCTTCGCGCTTGCTGATGCAGGCGTCAAATTTGTTGTCAGAGCTCACCCATTTTGCCGGTGTGGTCGCCACACCAAAACGCGCCGCTATTACAGTGAGCCATGTCGAATTTTTACGCCTATCCAAAAAAAGAGTTCTGTTAATTATCGTTATGCCAAATGGCGAGGTAGAGAACCGCGTATTGTTAACACACAAGGATTACACTCAAGCGCAGCTAACTGAGGCTGGCAATTTTTTAAGCCAGCACTATGCTGACTGCCCGTTCCAGGATATCCATCAACGGGTACAGTCCGAATTACATCAATTGCAGCACGACCTGACATCACTGATGAACGCGGCGATGTTGGCGGGCGACGCGGTTATTGCACGAAAAAATGACGATTACGTGATCACAGGTGAACGCAATCTTTTGTATATAAATGACCTTTCTTCAAATATGCAACAGCTGCGTGGGCTGTTCAACGTATTCGAACAAAAAACTGAACTACTGCAATTACTTGATGTTAGCCGCCATGCACCTGGCGTACACATTTTTGTTGGTAACGAATCCGGGCTGCCCGGATTGGACGAGTGCAGCGTCGTTAGTGCACCTTACACTTCTGATGGCCAGATTATTGGCACGCTGGCTGTGGTCGGTCCCAAGCGTATGAATTACGAAACCGTCGTCCCAATCGTGGATATCACCTCCAAGCTCCTCAGCAATGCGCTGTCACAACATTAGCTAAAACACACTATCAAAATAATGGTGCATGGAAGAACAGCCCAAAATTTTTCAATCGGTATTTAGTATTGTTATTCTCAGCAGTACATTTTCTGGATAAAACTTTATGCCTTACTCAACCGAACCTACCTTCACCCACGGCACACCTGAGAAATGTGCTGTGTTGCTTCTTAATCTTGGCACGCCGGATGCTCCAACCGCTCAAGCAGTCAAACCTTACCTGCGTGAATTCTTGAGCGATCCACGCGTGGTGGAAATTCCCAAACTTGTTTGGTGGTTCATTCTGAACGCCATTATCCTGAACACTAGACCAAAAAAATCTGCTGCCAAATATGCCAGCATTTGGATGTCAGAAGGCTCGCCCCTGAAAGTGCATACTGAACGCCAGACCAGTCTGCTAAAAGGCTATCTGGGGGAACGCACCCAAGGCATGCCACTGGTGGTGGACTACGCCATGCGCTATGGCAACCCCTCAATTCCCAGCGTGCTAGCCAAACTCAAGGCGCAAAACTGTCAGCGCATTCTACTTGTTCCGATGTACCCACAATATGCCGCCAGCGCAACCGGCACCGCATGGGATGTTATTTTTAAGGAACTCACCAAACAGCGCAACATGCCCGCGCTACGCACTATTAAGCATTTCTTCGACAACTCTGGCTACATTGCGGCTACTGTGCAAAACATTCGAGATTATTGGGCACTGCATGGTCGTCCGGATAAGCTGGTAATGAGTTTTCACGGTTTACCGCGTTACACGCTGGAAAAGGGAGACCCTTATCACTGTGAATGCCACAAAAGTGGACGTCTGATCGCTGAGGCACTACAGCTTAATACTGAACAATACACCGTATGCTTCCAGTCGCGCTTCGGCCGCGCGGAGTGGATCCAACCATATACCACTGCCATTCTTAAAGAGTTAGGCCAGAACAAAATAAAACGCGTTGATGTGGTCTGTCCTGGCTTCGTAGCAGACTGCCTGGAAACGCTGGAAGAGATTGCAGTGGAAGGTAAAGAAGACTTTAAGCATGCGGGGGGCG
>JBDSEJ010000454.1:0-3076 GCA_039920105.1 Candidatus Nitrotoga sp.
GAATAAAAGCACCGCAGGCCATAAAGCAGCAATAGTCAGCAAGTATTTTAATATTTGTGTACGCATTTTTTTAGCCCAAAACAACTCAATCAGAATAGAATAACGATGGCGGCAAAAACCGCCACGACTAATGTGTATTATGCGCTATTTAGCTACCTTTCTGCCACCTCCAAAAACCCCTTTAATATGTTTGGCTTCTTAAAAAAAACTCCTATTGAAAGTAAGCCCACCCCTGTCGACGACGTGCCAAAAAAAAACGGCTGGCTCCATCGACTTAAGAGCGGGCTGACGCGCACCTCCAATCAAATGTCCGATTTGTTTGGCCGTGGTGGCAAAATTGACGACGAGTTGTATGAAGAACTGGAAACCATCCTGATTACTGCAGATGTCGGAATGGACGCCACGCGTTTTTTGCTGGCAGAGTTGCGCCGGCAAGTAAAAGTACAGCGACTCACTGAAGCAACTCAACTCAAAGAAGCGTTAGCACACGACCTTATCAAATTGCTCAAGCCTTTGGCTCAGCTTTTGGAAACCAGTTTGCATAAACCTTACGTCATTATGCTGGCCGGAGTTAACGGCGCTGGCAAAACAACTTCCATTGGCAAGCTTGCGAAATATTTCCAAGGGCAAGGTAAGTCAGTACTGCTGGCCGCAGGCGACACTTTCCGTGCCGCTGCACGCGAACAGCTAATGGAATGGGGGGAGCGCAACAACGTCACCGTCATCGCCCAGCAAAGCGGCGATCCCGCTGCGGTGATTTTTGATGCGGTACAAGCAGCCCAGGCACGAAAAATTGACATAGTGTTGGCAGATACAGCCGGGCGCCTCTCTACTCAGATTCATTTGATGGAAGAAATAAAAAAGGTCAAACGCGTTATCGCCAAAGCGTTACCCGGTGCGCCGCATGAAGTACTGCTGGTGCTGGACGCAAACACCGGGCAGAACGCGCTAAGCCAAGTCAAGGCATTCGACGATACGCTCGGCGTCACTGGACTGATACTGACCAAGCTGGATGGCACTGCCAAAGGCGGGGTAATAGCTGCCATCGCCAAGGCTCACCCCATCCCCTTGCGTTTTATAGGTGTCGGCGAAGGACTGGATGACCTGCGCCCATTTGTAGCCGAAGATTTCGTCGCAGCACTCCTGGGGCTGGACGAATGATCCAGTTCAATCAAATATGTAAGCGCTACCCCGGCGGTTATGAAGCATTGAAAAATGTAAGCTTTGAAGTCGCCGAGGGCGACATGATATTCCTAACGGGTCATTCCGGCGCAGGCAAGAGTACTTTGCTCAAACTTATCGCCGCCATTGAACGCCCTAACTCTGGCAACATTGTAGTCAAAGGGCAGAACGTCAGTTCGATCACGAGCGGAGCACTGCCCTACTTGCGTCGCAATCTTGGCTTGATTTTCCAGGATCATAAAATACTGTTCGACCGCAGTGTTTTCGATAACGTAATGCTGCCACTGCAAATCTGCGGCTTCGACCACCGCGCAAGCGCCAAGCGCGTTCGAGCCGCACTAGACAAAGTAGGCTTGCTCAAGCGTGAAAAAACGAGCCCGATCGCTCTGTCCGGCGGCGAGCAACAACGTTTATGCATCGCACGTGCCATAGTCAACCGCCCTTCCATTTTGCTGGCAGATGAACCGACTGGCAATCTAGACGCAGACTATGCCAACGACATCATGAGTATCTTCAAATCATTTCATCAGGTCGGCGTCACACTGCTGATTTCCTCTCATGACGAAAGTATTCTGCGCAAATTTAAGGGACGCGTGCTGGCACTAAAAAATGGGGAGTTGTGCCCATGAAAAACTGGCTGATATCGCATGTCCACGTGTTACTTTTCACTTTTCGTCGTTTTCTCTCCACACCGCTGTCCAGCCTGTTAAATATTCTGGTCATCGGTATTGCACTCAGCTTGCCGGCCGGCATGTATTTATTGCTGAATAACGTACAAAGTTTGGCTGAACAGGAAGTTGGCACTCCTCAGATCAGCATATTCCTGGATATGGATGTCAGCAAGGATGAAGTCGACCATATCGGCAAACAATTGAAACAACACACTGACGTCACCCAAGTAAAATTTGTACCACGCGACCAAGCGCTGGAACAACTCAAGCAAACCACCGGACTGACAGACGTAATCGGTGGAATGGCGCAAAACCCACTGCCGGACGCCTTTATAATCTATCCGAAAATATCTGATGCGAAAGCGCTGGAAGCGTTGCGAGATGAGTTGCAAAAATGGCCTAAACTTGAGCATGTGCAACTGGATTCAGCTTGGGCACACAAGCTTGAAGCAATGCTCAAATTCGGCCTGTTGGCAGTTCTCATTCTTACCGTGCTGCTCAGCTTTGCGCTAGTGGCTGTTACCTTCAACACCATCCGCTTGCAAATCCTCACCCAGCGTGAAGAAATTGAAGTATCCAAACTGATAGGCGCCACCAATGCCTTCATTCGCCGACCGTTTATGTACTTCGGTCTTCTACAGGGACTGCTAGGTGGTGCAACAGCGTGGCTTATCATTACCACCAGCTTATACTTGCTCAATACCAGCCTCACAGAACTGACGCATTTGTATGCCCGCAGCTTTATTCTGAATCTACCCTCTGTAGGCGAGAGCTTCACACTGTTGCTGTTATCAGCCTACCTTGGCTGGCTTGGCGCCTGGCTGTCTGTCGCCCAGCACTTATGGAAAATTGAACCTCGTTAATAATTCCTTAGTATTTTTTTCTGTGCTCAACAATATATAAGTATGAAAATTATGACTATTAATCAAAGTTTGTGACCGCTTCAAATGCATCATTATTTTTTCACTTGTTAGTACTAAATCAACGCCGCGACTTTCAATCTGAAGCGACAGAATATCTTAGGGTGAGCTAGCGCCCTTAATGAATTTTAAATAACAACTTGTTTTTAATAATATATTTAATAACTCGACTCCCAAAAGACAATCAAACTTAAAAAAGCAGCTTTTCAGCAACACCGATAGTTTCGAAAGCGTGTTATACATTTGCTGAAACAACCAAAAACTTCAGGGATGAAACTTAGCCCGAATGTTTCATAAACTTAA
>JBDSEJ010000455.1:0-18422 GCA_039920105.1 Candidatus Nitrotoga sp.
AAAGTTTTTTTTGCATTGCGTGTTGCATAAGTTAAATCATTCACATCAACAGTTGGGGCAGCGCCAAATTTCTTTTGTTCAACCTTTGCCGCACCCGCTGCTGGGGTATCACCGTAATGTACCTTGCCAGATTTATCAACCCAACGGTACAGCCCGTCTGCCAGAGCATTGCCACACACGAGCGCCATTAAGCATGCGCATAAATAACGTTGTTTCATATTTTCCTCATGGAATCAGAATGCAAACTTAGTTAGCTGCTACCAAACCGCTGTGCCGCAATAACGCATCTATTGTCGGCTCACGACCTCGAAATGCCACAAAAGATTCCATCGCATCGCGGCTGCCGCCCATGGCTAATATTTCATCACGGAAGCGAAGACCTGCCGCCAAGTTGAGCACGCCACTTTCTTCAAACAAGCTATATGCGTCAGCAGATAGTACTTCCGCCCACTTGTAGCTGTAATACCCAGCCGCATAACCACCGGCAAAAATGTGCGAAAAGCTGTTGGGGAACCGGTTGAATGCAGGCGGGATTAGTACCGCCACCTGGCTACGTAGTTCGTCCAGCAATTGCTGGATAGTTAATGTACCTTGTGGGTCGAAATCACTATGCAGTCGCATGTCGAACAAAGACAATTCTATTTGGCGCAAAGTTTGCAAGCCATTCTGGAAATTTTTTGCCGCCTGCATTTTGTCGAATAATTCGCGCGGTAATTTTTGTCCTGTATGTACATGCCTGGTCAAGTCTTGCAGCACATCCCACTCCCAGCAGAAGTTTTCCATAAACTGGCTGGGCAATTCCACTGCGTCCCATTCCACACCATTGATACCGGACACATCGAGATCTTCCACTTGTGTCAGCAAGTGATGCAGGCCATGGCCGAATTCATGAAACAGGGTTATGACTTCATCATGCGTAAAGAGTGCGCGCCTGTCTCCTATTGGTGCAGCAAAATTGCAGTTGAGGTAGGCGACAGGTGTTTGTATGCCAGCAGCAATGCGGCGACGCGTAATAGCATCATCCATCCACGCGCCGCCACGTTTGCTGCTGCGCGCATACAAATCGAGATAAAACTGTCCTACTATTTTGCCATCGCTGTCCAGAATATCGTAAAAACTCACTGTTAAATGCCACAGCGGCGCTGGCGCAGAGCGGACGGTTAGTCCATATAACGTTTCCACCAACTTGAACATGCCATCCAGAACTTTATCTTCCGGAAAATACTGTTTTACTTCCTGCTCGGAGAAGTCATAGCGTTGTTTGCGTAAGTGTTCACTGGCATAACTGACATCCCATGCCTGCAAATCTTTTATGTTGAGTTGCGCACGGGCAAATTCACGCAGCTCTGTCAGGTCTTGTTCGGCGAAAGGTCGCGCGCGTTGTGCCAGCTCACCCAAGAAGTCTTGCACTTGTTGTGGCGTGTTGGCCATCTTGGTGGCCAGCGAGAGTTCCGCAAAATTGGAAAACCCCAGCAGTTGTGCTTCTTCTGCACGCAGCTTTAGTATCTGATTCATCAGCGGGGTGTTATCCCATTCCGGGTTGGATTGATCTTCTGCTGTAGCGTTCGACGAAAGCTCGCTGGCGCGAGTGCTGCTTGCTTTGTACATGCGCTCGCGCAGCGCACGGTTATCAGCGTATTGCATAAGCGGGCCGTAGGAGGGGGCTTTCAGGGTGAATAACCAACCCGTTTTACCTTCCTCTTGCGCCGCTTCGATGGCAACCTGGCGCTCATCTGCCGGAATACCGGACAGCTCTGCTTCATCTTCAACCAGCCATGTGTAAGCATTAGTGGCATCTAAAATATTATCGGAAAAACGCGAGCACAACGTGGAAAGCTCTTCCTGAATGGCGATAAAGCGCGTTTTTTGCGCTTCTGGCAATTCAGCTCCGCCAAGGCGAAAGTCACGCAATTGATTCTCGATAATTTTTTGTCGTGCCGCACTCAACGCTTTAAATTCTGTGCTGGTGTGTATAGCTTTCACCTTCTGAAACAATGTGAGATTTTGCGCCAGCTCGGCGTAATACTGTGTAATTTTTGGCAAGTTGGCGTTGTAAACTTCGCGCAGTGGAGTCGAGTTCAATACCGCATTTAAGTGCGAAACCTGCCCCCATGATCGCGACAAACGCTCGTTGGCATTTGCTAATGGCTGTATAAAATTGTCCCAAGTGGGAGTAGATTCATCGGCCAATAATCGCTGGCAAAGCTCGCGATTTTCAGCTAAAAGTTGATCAAGCGCTGGCGCAACGTGTTTAGAGCGGATTTCTTCAAAGCGTGGCAATCCGGAAAAATTAAGTAATGGATTCATATTGTAAGACAACCTTTTTATTTTGGTACATCATAGTTTGCCAACAGGCAGATTCAAGTACGGATCGTAGCAGATCAACATTAATTATCACGTTAATGTTTTATTTCGGGATGGTTTTACTTAATCCTGCGCAAAAGCAGGTACATTTATCACAGCTTCTGCTGTGTGGAAATAATCTCGCCACCAAAATACCCAGCCACCATGAAAATATTGTAGCCTCACTAGTCAGCATACGAATAAACGGAACCCAGATGTTTTCTTCGTCATCAAAAAAAACAATTGCGCTAATTCAAAGTAACCGCGGTTTCGCCACTGGCATGCAGCGTCTATCCTTGAGCAGAATTTCCAATTCTTCGGCGGGAATCGGTTTGCTGAATAAGTAGCCCTGTATTTCATCGCAATGATGCAAGCACAGGAATGAATTCTGCCCCTCGGTTTCAACACCCTCGGCAATTACCTTGAGTCCCAGATCATGCGCCATGGAAATTATGATCTTGGCGATAATCGCATCATCCCGGTTGGTGGTGATGTCACGGACAAATGATTGGTCTATTTTAAGAAAACTTATTGGAAAATGCTTGAGGTAATTCAGGCTTGAATAGCCGATACCGAAGTCATCAATCGAGAGTTTCACCCCGATCGCACTGAATTGAGTGAGTATAGCTATGGCCATCTCTACATTATGCATGACCATGCTCTCGGTCAGTTCCAGCTCAAGATAGGAGGGGTCCAGTTCGGTCTCTTTCAAAATACGGGTAACTATATCAACCAGGTCCTGCTGCTTGAACTGGCGCGCTGAAAGGTTGACGGCGATGCTTACTGGCTTATGTCCGGCAAGCTGCCATGCCTTATTCTGTTCGCAGGCGGTGCGCAATACCCATTCCCCGATCGGTACTATCAGGCCAGACTCCTCTGCCACCGGGATGAACGTGGTTGGGTAAAGCAAGCCTTGGTCGGGATGCTGCCAGCGCACCAAAGCCTCCATGCCGGTAATTTCGCCGCTAACCAGATCCACTCGTGGCTGGTAATGGAGCAAAAACTCTTGGCGATTTATAGCTTGTCTCAGGTCTTTTTCCAGCGTGAGCCGCTCCAGTGCCTTGGCATTCATTGCGGCGGTGCAAAACTGGGCATTGTTGCGGCCTATGTTCTTGGCCAGATACAAAGCACCGTCGGCACTTTGCAACAGGGCCTTGACGTCTTCGCCGTCCTTGGGGTAAAGCGCAATGCCAATACTGCATGTGACAAGTAGCTCGTGGCCTTCAATAGTGAGTGGTTTAGCCATAAGCTTGAGGATTTTCTGGGATACCATCCAGGCTTCGTCATCCGATTTCATACTGTCCAGAATTACCACGAATTCGTCTCCGCCCATTCGCGCCACAGTATCGCCCTCGCGCATGCAGGTGGAAAACATGACGGCAACCTGTTTCAGCAATATATCGCCGGCATGATGGCCCAAGCTGTCGTTTACGTTCTTGAAATTGTCCAAATCTATGAACAGCACACCTAACTTATCTTCGTGACGATGTGCGTTGGTCAACGCCTGGGCGAGTCGATCATGAAACAGGGTGCGACTGGGAAGTCCGGTTAGTACATCGTTATAGGCCAGGTAATTGAGCTTCTCTTCCTTTTTGATATATTCCAATGCATATGAAATATTTGCAGTCAACTCGGTGAGCAGTTTTATTTCTTCCATATCGAAGAAATTTGGCTCTGAAGCATATAAGACGAATAAGCCAACCAGTTGGTTATCTTCTATCAGGGGGAATACGCCCATGGAACGGTAGCCACGCTGACTCGCATCTATATGCCAGTGCACTAGCTGGGGGGCGGAATCAATGTCGTTGCAGACAACGGGCACTTTTTCCTGTACCGCTCTTACTGCCATTACTAAAGTATCCGCTTCGTTGTTCCTAATGGCCAAGGTGATTTTGTCAAGATATCCTTCATCAAAACCCGACCAGGCCAAAGGTGACAGCCCCATCCCCTTGGAGTCCACCGATCCTATCCAGGCCATCCTGAAATGGCCGTGCTCCACCGCAATACGGCAAGCTTCGGTAAATAACTCCTGCCGGTTTCGAATACGGACAATGGCCGCATTGATGCCACTCAATATTGCATAGAGGCGGTTGAGTCGAATAATTTGAGTTTCCGCGCGTTTGCGCTCCGTTATCTCCTCGTTTCGCCCGCGCACAGCCTGCTCGAGGAGCTGATTGTGTTTGGCGAGGAAATCACTGTATTCTTTCAAGCGTAGCAGGTTGCGCACGCGCACCCACAATTCGGCACGATCTATCGGCTTGGTAAGAAAATCTTCTGCCCCTGCTTTCAGTCCGGTCAGCTTGGAGTCATGGTCACCCAACGCGGAAAGCATAATGATGGGAATGTTGCGAGTAGCGGGATTGGCCTTGAGCTTGACCGCTACCTCGTAGCCATCCATGCCGGGCATCATGACATCGAGCAGAATGAGGTCTGGGGGTATCTCGTCCACCATCGCCAATGCCTCCTCGCCGTTGCCAGCCATAACAGTAAGGTAGCCTTCCGGCTTAAGCAAGACCTCCAGCAACCGCCTGTTTTTGGGCTCATCATCCACAATCAGGATAGTTGCTTGAAGAGTTGTCATGTTTAACTTTCTGCTTTGTTCGGCTCCGTTGAAGAATATAACGAATGATCACACTTAGCCAACTGCGTCTTGATCTCTGCCAATAATTCTATATAGCGTAATGGTTTGGCGATATATCCGTCACAACCGGCATCACGGCAGCGTTCCTCATCACCTTTCATCGCCAAAGCGGTAAGTGCTATGACCGGAATGGTGCGCGTGGCAGGGTTTTGCTTGAGTAGTGCCGTAGCGACCAGACCGTCCATGCCGGGCAACTGGATATCCATCAAAATCAAGTCGGGCTGCTCAGTTTGCGCTAGCGTCAAGCAAGTCTCCGCATCCGTGGCACTAATCACGCTGTAACCGGCCTTTTGCATGAGAGTTACGGCCAGTTTCATATTAGCAAGGTTATCCTCGACAACCAATATTTTAGCCATGTCATTATTCTTTCAAGTGAGTCATCATTATCCGCCGCACCTCGTTGAGGAAGTGGCCCTGGCTCAATACAGTTTTTTGCATGATTTTATGGACCTGAGGGTCAAGCGCGGCACGGTCTTCGGCAGAGATTTCTTTGGAGGTAACGATTAGAATCGGAATGTCTGCAGTTTCAGTATTTTTTTTAAGTGCAAGCACCACGTCAAAACCGTTCACTTCCGGCATCAGCAGGTCGAGCACGATCAAGTCGGGCAGTAATCGACATGCCGCCTCAATCGCCTCATGCCCACCATAGGCTCGTAATACCTTGTATTCAGGATTCTGCAAATAAATGGCGATGATTTCCACAGCTTTGGGATCGTCGTCCGCCACCAATATTGTCAGCGGCTGTCCGGGTAATGCCGGACGCAGGCCAAGATCGGTCAGCGTGTCTTGCAAATCAGTTCGGCTGATTGGCTTCTGTAGCACCGCCGATGCACCGAGAGATAAACCCATGCTGCGGTCTGCCATAATAGAAATGATTACTACCGGAATATGTGCCAGAGCAGGGACTTGCTTGATGCGTGTGAGAAACTCCCAACCAATCATGTTTGGCAACAAAATGTCCAACGTAATTAACGCCAGTGGCTGTTGCATGGCTAGATTGAATGCCGACTCAGCGCTAACGGCGCGCAGTGTCCTGATACTTAACAATTCCAGTTGGATGCGGATTAACTCGGCCGCCCGGTCGTCATCTTCCACAACCAGGGCAAGCTGTTCTCCTGAATGGCGGAGCGCCATCAATGGTGAAGGAATGACCGGGTCGGCTGCTCCTTCGGTCAGTATGGCTGCCACTTCCTCTGTCGTCCAAAGCGGCAGCCAGACCGTGAAACAGGTGCCTTGACCCTGTGCGCTTTCCATCGTCACTGTGCCACCGTGGAGTTCAACGAGGCGCTTTACTATCATCAAACCTAATCCAGTCCCTTCGAATTTGCGCGCCAGACTGCTATCAATCTGACTGAAAGGTTGGAACAGCCGCTCAAAATGTTCTTTAGCGATGCCGATGCCGGTGTCGGTAACGCTGACTTCGATGAAATCCGTAATTTTGTTGTTACTCCAAGGGAAGCTCAGCCCCTCTCTTCGGCCGGTTAACTGACCGACTAGGGCGCGTGACACGCGGCGGGCACGTAGGGTTACATCTCCGCCTTCGGGAGTAAACTTGACTGCGTTAGATAGCAAGTTATAAACAATTTGCTTGAGTTTGCGCACGTCTGCCTGGATATCACCCAGCTCATCGGCAATATCCAAATTGAGATGGATGTGCTGGGCGGCAGCGTTCTCCCTGACCATAGACAAGCTGTTGGAGAACAATAAGGTCAGATCGATCGGCTCCAAATGTAGGGTCATTTTGCCGGATTCCATTTTTGACAGATCCAGAATGTCGTTGATCAGAGATAGCTGATGCTGACCGCTATCCAGGATGTCACCTATATAGCCCCGTTGTTCATCAGTCAGATCGCCCATCAGGCCATCCTTGAGTACTTCAGAAAAACCGATAATGGCGTTAAGCGGCGTTCTTAGCTCGTGCGACATGGTAGAGAAAAATTCCGATTTCATTTGGCTGGCGGCCTCCAATTCCAAGTTTCTCAGTTGCACTTGCTCAAGCTTTCTCTGCTCAGCCTCTGCTTGCTTACTGGAGGTCAAATCCCTTGTCACCACAATCAGAAGTTGCCCCATATTGAAACGGATGTCACGCGTTTTGAATTCCAGCGGGAAATTTGTGCCGTTCTTACGCACCCCCACTACTTCTCTGCTCACTCCCGGAGCAGTGGGTTTGTTAAGTAATGAATGTTGTTCAAGTGAGTTATTCTGCTGGCCACGGCCAGGTTCCCGCGTCAACAGACGGGCATTTTTACCAATAATCTCAATTCCTTTGTAGCCAAAAATTTGCTCCGCTGCCGGGTTGAATATTTCGATCACACCGTCCTCGCTGATTGCCATGATGCCTTCATCCACGTTGTCCAACACAGCGCGAGTACGCGCTTCGCTGTCACGCACTTGGCCGATGACATTCACCAGGTTATCGTGTATTTCCTTCAGGGCTTTCATCAGTTGGCCAATTTCATTTGTTGAGTGGACTACAATTTGCTGCGTCAAATTGCCTGTAGCAACTCCTCGGGCAATCCTCACTACCTCCTCCAGCGGTCGGGAAATAGCACGTACAAGCATAAAGCCAATCCATATAGCCAACCCCAGGCCAATGATTGCCGTAGCGATGATAATATTGCGAATAATATCGTAACGTTTCTGTACGTCTTCATATTCCTGCTTGGTTACACTTAACTGCAGCTTGCCAAGTAACTTGATTCTTTGTCCAGCAGGTTGGTAGAGGGGGCGTATTTTTTCAACGACGATTTGCTTCGCTTTGCTGATGTCGTTTGCCAGCAAAGCATCTGCTGCTGGATTTAGACCTTCTGTAACGAGTTTTTTAAGATTTTCGTCAAATTTTGAGGCTAGCACCTTCTCTTCAGGAGTAAGGTAGGTAGCCATATAGGCTTCCCATATCCTGTCGATTTCCTCAACATTGCTTTCCATTTCAGCAACATTAATGCCGATTTCTTCGGGCGTCGACGCTACCAGGCTAGCCGTAATGGCGATGCGGTTTAGCAATATCAACGATTCAATGTCCGTCAGCTGATCGAGCGCAATAATGCGGTCCTCATAAACAGTTTTCACACTGTCTCGCGCCTTACTCATCCCAAAGAGGGAAGCTGACTCTATTCCTAACAGGGTGACTGCTATGAATAAAAAGGTAACGATCAAGCGTGATCTAATGGTTAAATTTTTAATCATTTTTTTAAGGTAATGGCGTATTCAGCGGGGAGACAACTTTGATGCCTCTAAATACTCTGCTTCCCAATCTCAATCAACTTGTTTTATATCTGTCTGAGCGAATTTCGGACACTAATGATTCAGTCATACATTGCCCTGTGAAGTTTTTTCACGCCTTGCACTGGGCGAACATTAACAATTTGGTAAAGCCCGTAATTGAATTGCCAACCAATAACTAAAATCGATGCACAGTTAGCGGTATTGAAAAGCCTGACTACTGATATACAAGCTGTCCATCAACCAAGGTATAGCGCACACGACCTTGCAACTCCATGCCAGTGAACGGGGTGTTTTTGCCTTGGCTTTTCAGTGCCGCAGGTTTAACTCTCCAGTAAGCTTCAGGATCGAATACACAAACGTCGGCAGTGGCTCCGACAGACAGATGCCCATAATCCAGACCTAAAATACGTGCAGGCTGTAGCGTTATCTTGGCTAGTCCATCGGCAAGCGAAAGATGGCCCTGTTTCGCCCATTTGAGGGTCAGCGGGAGCAGCAGCTCCAATCCGGTAGCGCCTGGTTCGGCCTCGGCAAACGGCAGTTGCTTTGCATCCTCGTCCACTGGCGTGTGATCGGAACAAATGGCGTCTATTGATCCATCAAGCAAACCGGCAAGTAAGGCATCGCGGTCGCGCTGACTGCGCAAAGGTGGTATCAGATTGCAGTTGGAATCGAAAAATCCGATATCCATTTCGGACAGGTGTACATGATTGGCAGACACATCGCAGGTAAGCATCAAACCTTGTTGTTTGGCAGCGCGCACCAGAGCCACACCTTCTGCACTGGAGATACGACAGATATGCAGCCGCACGCCGGTCTCACGCGCCAATTGCAACATGGTGGATAGTGCAATGGTCTCTGCACACACTGGAATGGCGGGCAAGCCCATACGCGACGCCACCTCGCCATCGTGCGCCACGCCGTCGCGAGTCAGGAAGCTGTCCTGTGGACGCAGCCAAACACTGAACCCAAAGGTGGCGGCGTATTGCATGGCGCGCATCAGCACACGAGTGTCAGTAAGTGCCGCATCGGCTTGACTGAAGGCTATGCAACCGGCATCGGTTAGTTCAGCCATCTCGGTTAGTTCCGCACCTTTCAGTCCGTAGGTCAGCGCGCCCACCGGATAAACGCGTGCCTTATTTAATTCGCGGGCACGATGTTTGAGCATCTCTACCAGACCCGGCTCATCCAGTGGCGGATCGGTGTCAGGCGGACATGCGAGTGTCGTGATGCCGCCGGCTACTGCTGCATTCATCTCGGATTCAAGCGTGGCCTTGTATTCGAATCCTGGTTCGCGCAGACGTGCGGCAAGGTCGATCAGGCCGGGAATAACTACAAGGCCTGTAGCATCAATTACTTGTTGTGCCACAAAACCTGCGGGGGCGCTGCCAACAGCAGCCACTTTACCCCCCACGATAAATAAATCGTGAGGGCCATCAATCTGGTTTTTCGGATCAATCAAATGCCCATTATTAATCTGGATGTTCATCACCCAACTCCCGCTAAAGTGCTCATTACCGCCATTCGTACCGCAATGCCAAAAGTGACTTGTGGCAAGATCACCGATTGTGTCCCATCCGCAACGCTGGAGTCGATCTCCACACCACGATTCATTGGTCCCGGGTGCATCACAATGGCATCCGTTTTGGCTTGCACCAACTTTTCCTGGGTGAGGCCATAGTACTTGAAATATTCTTGTGCGCTGGGCAACACCGCGCCCTGCATGCGTTCGTTCTGCAAGCGCAACATCATCACCACATCCACATCGCGCAAGCCTTGCCGCATGTCGTGATATACATGTACTCCGAGTTTATCAACGCAGCTTGGCAATAATGTCTTGGGGGCAATGACGCGAACTTCCGGCACACCCAAGGTGGTCAGCGCATGAATCTGCGAACGCGCCACGCGCGAATGCAGTATATCGCCGACGATAGCTACCCGCAGGTTATGAAACTCTTTTTTGAAATGACGAATGGTGAACATGTCGAGCAGCGCCTGTGTTGGGTGCGCATGGCGCCCGTCACCGGCATTAATAACGTGGATTTCAGGCGCAACGTGCTTGGCGATGAGGTGAGCTGCACCGCTCTGCGCGTGGCGCACCACGAACATGTCAGCATGCATGGCACATAAATTATCAACAGTATCAAGCAAAGTTTCTCCTTTGCTTGCGGAGGAGGCGCCAATGTTCAAATTGACTACATCGGCCGAAAGACGCTTGGCAGCAATCTCGAAAGTAGTTCGGGTGCGGGTGCTGTTTTCAAAAAATATGTTGAATATGGATTTGCCGTGCAGTAATGGGAGCTTTTTAATGTCGCGCCCTTCAGCCACGCTCATAAATGAAGCCGCTGTGTCTAAAATACCGCGCAGAATGGGTGCTGGCAATCCCTCCGTAGAGAGCAGGTGCTGCAGTTCGCCATGTTTATTCAGTTGTGGATTGTTCATGCAATTTCTTCTATCGTGGGCTCATCAAAGTAGGCTTGCAGAATTTGCTGCGCCGCGACCTGATCTAACAGCGGCTTTTGCTTGATGCCACGTATCCCCATCTCAGCCAGCTTCGAACTTGCGGCAATGGAGGTATATCGTTCGTCCACTAAAATGGTAGGTAAATCAAAGCGTCCTTTAAGGCGTTGAGCGAAGCGGCGACATAAGCGGGTTAGTTCGTGCGGCGTGCCGTCGTCATGGCTGGGTAACCCCACAACTAGTGCTGACGGTTCCCATTCACGGATAAGTTCGGCTATGGCAGCGAAGCGCTGCACATTGTGTTCACCATGCAAGGTAGTCAATGGCCTTGCAGTATTAGATATTGAATTACCCACCGCCACGCCTATGCGTTTAGTACCGAAATCAAATCCCAGCAAAATACCGTGTGCAGTAATAGCAATGCCCTCGTCAGGCATGTCCCGCATACTCTGAGAGCGAAGAATAATCCACTCCCAGCTGTGCCATTGCTGCAGGCAGGCGTTCCTCTGAAGACAACTCGAATAAAATTCGCTCAGAGGCTGGTACAGTGAGCCAGGCATTTTGGGTCAACTCATGTTCTAATTGCCCCTGTGCCCAGCCGGAATAGCCCAAGGTCAGTAGCAAGTTTTTAGGTTCTAGCCCTGCACCCACGGCTAGCAGAATATCTCTAGAGGTCGTCAGGCCAAGATTTTCGTTGATGGCAAGTGTGGATTGCCATTGCCCCATCGGTTTATGCAATACAAAACCCCGATCAGTCTGCACTGGCCCGCCAAAATACACCGGCATGCTGCTTAATTCAAACTCGACCCTCGGAATTTTGGTTTGATCAAATAGCTCGCCAAGTGTGAGATTGGTCGGGCGGTTTACTATGATGCCCAATGCGCCTTGTGCATTGTGTTCACAAATGTAAACAAGTGACTTGGCAAAAGGAGAGTCTGCCATGGCTGGCATGGCAATGAGAAAGTGATGTCTGAAATCAAGTTGCGACATGGCGTCTATTGTAATCCATAAAACAACCTCTTAAGTCAAGAGAATTAATATATCGAGTAAAGAGAATGGTCGATCACATGGCCGTCAAAGTCCCAGACGCTTCCATATTTCCATCGATGGAGCAGACTGGTTGAGCGTATAAAAATGGAGGCCAGGCGCACCACCGGCGAGCAGACGTTCGCACAATTGCGTGACGACATCAAGGCCGAATGCCTGTACCGATTCGTTGTCATCGCCATAGCTTTCCAATATTTTGCGAATAGAACGCGGAATTTCTGCGCCGCATGCATCAGAGAAGCGTGCTAACTGCGAGAATTTCATAATGGGCATTATGCCGGGCACGACGGGAAGAGTGACCCCCATCTTGCTACACTCTTCAATAAAGCGGAAGTAGCCGTCGGCGTTATAGAAATATTGGGTAATGGCGGAATTTGCTCCGGCCATAACTTTGCGCTTAAAGTTCAATAGATCGTCGCGCGGCGATTTCGCTTGTGGATGGAATTCTGGATAGGCAGCCACCTCAACATGGAAATGTTCGCCAGTCTCGGCGCGGATGAATGATACCAACTCATTGGCATAATGGAATTCGCCAGAAGTGGCCATCCCGGAGGGGATGTCGCCACGCAGTGCCACAATGCGCTTTACCCCCATGTTTTTGTAGGTGCGCAAAATCGCGCGGATGTTCTCTCGTGTAGAGCCGACGCAAGATAAATGAGGCGCGGCTTCGTAGCCATCAACCTTGATCTGCTCGACCGTTTCCAAGGTGCGCTCACGCGTGGAGCCGCCGGCACCGAAGGTTACCGAGAAGAATGCTGGCTTAAGTACTGCCAATTGCTTGCGTGTAGCGGCGAGTTTGTTTGCGCCCTCTGGCGTTTGCGGTGGAAAGAATTCAAAACTGAATGATTTAAAGTTTGTCATGATCGATACTCACCGCTCCTACTGCGAATCATTTTGCCGCAGGAGCAGCGAGAGAAAAAAGGATAAAGCACTATATAACAAGGCACCCATCACGCCGGCCCAGAAGCCATTGACCTCGAAACCTTCCAGCACCGAACCGGCAAACCAGAATAGCAAACCATTGATGACAAGGATGAACAAGCCAAGCGATAGCACGGTGACTGGCAGGGTAAACAGAATCAGCAGGGGCCTTAGAAGCGTATTAATGAGACCCAGTACCAACGCAGCAATTAATGCCGATATAAAACCATTTACATGAATACCTGGTAACAGATAAGCAACCGCCAGCAGTGCTAGAGCATTGATAATCCAAATCAGGATGATTCGCATAAAGTTGCCTTTGATGTTGCTTTAAAGATTGTATGAAATCACATTCTAGTAGCGATAATGATCCGGTTTGTAAGGACCTTCCTTAGGCACACCTATATAAGCGGCTTGTTGGTCAGTTAGCACACTCAGTTGAGCATTAAGCTTCTTCAATTGCAGTACCGCCACTTTTTCATCCAGGTGTTTGGGTAGTGTATATACACCGACCGGATATTTGCCGGTGCCCTTTTCCGCCTCGCTCCACAGCTCGATCTGGGCGATGGTCTGATTTGCAAATGAAGAGCTCATAACATAAGAAGGGTGGCCGGTACCGCAACCCAGATTCACCAGACGACCTTCGGCCAGCAGAATGATGCGCTTGCCGGGTTGTCCATCGACTGCGGGGAAAATTATATGGTCGACTTGCGGTTTGATGTTGTCCCAAGTATAAGCCTTGAGCGAGGCAACGTCGATTTCATTGTCGAAATGGCCAATATTACACACAATGGCCTGATTCTTCATTTTTTTCATATGCTCATGAGTGATTACATGATAGTTACCGGTGCATGAAACGAAAATGTCGCCATGCTCAGCAGCGTAATCCATGGTAACGACACGATAGCCTTCCATGGCAGCTTGTAGCGCGCAAATCGGATCAATTTCAGTAACCCAAACTTGGGCAGACAGTGCACGCATCGCTTGTGCCGAACCTTTTCCCACATCTCCGTACCCTGCAATAACTGCAATCTTTCCCGCAATCATTACATCGGTTGCACGTTTGATGGCATCTACCAGCGATTCTCTGCAACCATACAGGTTGTCAAACTTGGATTTGGTAACTGAATCGTTGACGTTAATGCCAGGGAATTTCAGCTCTCCGCGCGCATGCATCTGGTACAGACGATGTACACCTGTTGTAGTTTCTTCAGTCACCCCTTTAATTGCCGCCAAGCGTTTTGAATACCAGCCAGGTTGCGCAGCAAGACGCTGTTTGATGGCAGCGTACAGAAAAGTTTCTTCTTCCGAAGAGGGCTTGCTAATCAGCGACGCATCTACTTCGGCACGTGCTCCCAGATGCAACAATAAAGTCGCGTCGCCGCCATCATCCAGAATCATGTTGGCGTGATTGTCGTTAGGCCATTCAAAGATACGATGGGTATATTCCCAATACTCTTCAAGGGTTTCGCCCTTAATCGCAAATACCGGTGTACCACCCTCGGCTATGGCTGAGGCCGCATGATTCTGGGTGGAGTATATATTGCAGGAAGCCCAGCGGACCTCTGCACCCAAGGCTTTCAGGGTTTCAATCAGCACGGCAGTCTGGATGGTCATGTGCAGCGAGCCGGCGATGCGTGAGTCACGCAACGGTTGTGCGCTTGAATACTCTTCGCGAATTGCCATCAACCCCGGCATTTCAGTTTCAGCAATGGCAATTTCCTTGCGTCCCCAAGAAGCGAGACTGAGGTCTGCAATTTTGTAGTCGGTAAATTCAGAGTTGGTAACGGCGTTCATATTTCTCTCCATTCAAGTTAATGAATGGGCGCCGTTGCTACAGATACACTCCAGTGTCCCAAGCCTGGCCTCACCTGTTTAATGTGAGGTCGCAGCGCCCCTCGGAACCTGAGAAGCTAAAAGATATTGCGATATACGATATGCCAACCCAAAGCATTTTAACACAATCGTAGTGGTTGTTTACAGCCTGGGAAATTGAACCTCCTCTTTACTTTGACTTCAACTTGGTGTGTTTGCAGCCAAGACTTTGTCGCATACATGAGCTCGTCGAACAGTCGTGCCTAAGCCACAGCAGGCCCCAAGCATTGCTTGATCCGAGCGATGCAAGGCAAGATGCCCGCCAGTTTTCGTCTACAGGTTGATCACCTTGCTCAAGAATTATGTTCAAGAACTATGGCATGTCGATATTTATATCGTTCGCGTGGACGGGTTTCCTAGAAGCTAAATCTTTTTGTCTAAGATCGTAATGCAGTTGGCATCGTGCATGGTGCGCTTCAGCCTGAATTATGCAAGCCGGAAGCTACGCAAGGAATTGGAGGTTAATATCCGCGCCATGTATGTATCCGCCATCATTAAAGAGATTGAGTAGCAACTAACTGTATTTGAATATCAAAGTGTAGAAGGTTGTCCGTCCATTGTGCAAGGATGGCGGCGTAAAGGGATGTATATCCCTCTGTTCCCTGATGGTCTGCCAAATAATCATGTGGGTGACCTATTCCGCCAACGCGATTGAACCGGTAAACATAATTATGGGGAAAGTATCCATGAGTCGTGGCTTGTTTCCGTTTGATAAGGCATTATTAGGATAATTTACTCAGGCGCTCCTTAGCAGCAGAAAATCGACGAAGCTCAAACGGACTGGTAAACAGCGCTTGGTCGTTTTACTTTCGAGCTTTAGTAACGGATGCCATAGCGTTAACAAATTCTGTTTACATAAAATTCAGGACACCAGCATGCGACCAGAAAATTTATCAGTAAACCCATCTGGCTTGCGCCAACAATTGAGAAGGCTTTGGGCAGCGTGCCTGCTTCCGCTCTATAAACACACTATTCTGGTGTTAAGCATTATCTTTTGTAGTGGAACGCTGCTTGGATTATGGTATTTGTCAAACGCCACTACTACGCTGGTGCAATCCGCCGCACTACAGGGCACTATTCTTCATGCAGAGTCTCTAAATGAACTGCGCAACTTATACACTTCTGAAGTGGTCGATCGACTGAAGGGCTTCAACATTGAAGTGACACACGATTACCTGGACAAACCAGGCGCTATCCCACTACCTGCCCACTTCACGATGGAGCTCGGCAGAAGGATTAGCTTGCTGCGTTCTGGCATGCGGGTGCGTTTATACAGCAATTATCCCTTTCCCTGGCGTACGGATGGCGGTGCGCATGATGATTTCGAGCAGCAGGCTTTGGCTGCGTTGCAGGCGCATCCGCAACAGCCTTACTACCGTTTTGAAGATTTTCAAGGACGCGCATCGCTACGTTACGCCACGGCAGATGTAATGCATGAGGAATGTATAAGTTGCCACAATACACATCCAGACAGCCCTAAGCATGACTGGAAAGTAGGTGATGTGCGAGGTGTGCTAGAGGTTATTCGACCATTGGATAGTGTAGTTGCGCAAAGTCGCGCAGATCTGCGCGACATCTTTATTCTTTTTGGCGCACTGCTGGCACTTGGATTGGGGGCGCTCACACTGGTAATCACGCGCTTACGACGTGTGTCAGTGGAATTGGAACACCAAGTGATGCAACGTACCGCAGATCTGGAGCAGGCCAATGTAGCCATGACGATCAAGGAAGAAGAAACCCGCTCCGTGGTCGAGCATATGGTGGATTGTGTCATTACCATCGACGAAAAAGGCGTCGTTCGCTCCGCCAACGCGGTAGTGGAAAAGCTCTTCGGTTACTCTCGCGATGAAGTGATCGGGCAAAACATTTCTATTCTTATGCCAGAGCCTCACAGTAGTAGTCACGATGGCTACATGGCGAGCTATTACCGAACCGGGCAGGCCCACATCATAGGTATCGGACGTGAAGTCGAAGGGTTGCACAAGAATGGTGAGCGCATTGCGGTATATCTTGCAGTCAGCGAATATTTTGTCGGGGGAAAACGCTATTTCACCGGTATTCTGCGTGATATCCGTGAACGCGTGCGTATTATGAAAGACTTGGAGCATGCCCGAACTGAAGCCGAACATGCCAATCAAGCCAAGTCGGCTTTCCTCGCTGCCATGAGCCATGAGATCCGCACTCCCATGAATGGCGTGATTGGGATGGTCGACGTGCTCCAGCAAGCCAGCCTTAATAGCTCCCAAATGGAGATGGTTAATCTCATTCGAGAATCGGCTTTTGCTCTGTTGTTTATCATCGAGGATATTCTCGATTTCTCCAAGATCGAAGCTGGCAGGCTGGAGATTGAGCGCGTATCCACAAACGTGACGGATGTGGTAGTGAAGGCTTGCGGTATGCTGGAATACTTGGCCGCCAAAAAAGAAGTGGAACTTACCCAGTTTATTGATCCGGCGATCCCCGTCGAAGTTCTGGGTGATGCCCTTCGCCTGCGACAAGTGATAGTCAATCTTGCGAACAACGCTATCAAGTTTTCTAGCGGCCAGCAGAAACCTGGCCGGGTATCGGTGCGCGCATTACTGGCCAAGAATGGCTCAAGCCAGGTGACGTTGGAGTTTCAGATAACCGATAATGGTATTGGCATGGATGAGGCGACCCAGTCACGGCTCTTCAGCTCATTTACCCAGGCCGACGCCTCCACTACCCGGCGTTTTGGCGGCACAGGATTAGGATTGGTCATCTCCCGCCACCTGGTCGAATTGATGGGCGGGGAGATGGCGGTGCAGAGTGAGCCTGGCACGGGGTCCACCTTCACCGTGCGCCTGCCATTTGCGTTGCCGCCGACTATGCATAAAGTCAGTGGTAAAAAGGTTGATCTGATCGGGGTTTCCTGTCTGGTGCTAGGCGATGACAACGGGTTGGGCGACGATATGGCCATCTACCTGAGAGATAGTGGCGCTATAGTTGAGCGGGTGCCGGATCTGACTGCAGCCCTCAAACAGATCAATACTCTTCCGCCCGGTCTTTGGTTGCTCATCATTGACGCCGGGCGCGATGCGCCACCTATCGAGGAATTGCGCGCTGCCTTCCGCGCCCGATCTGACTTGGATACGCATTTCGTGGTAATCAAGCATGGGCACCACCAGTCCGATATCGAGCCCCACTTTGTCGTCATCAGGCGTGGGCACCGTCGTCGGGGTCGTGTCGAATCGGCGGATCTTGTTACACTGGACGGAGATGTCATGAATCCCCAATTCTTTCTCCGGGCAGTTGCCATCGCAGCAGGACGGATGAGTGAGGAAGAAGAGTCTCCGCTCCCCGGCAAGGCTGTGGGGAGGGTCACCCCCCCCTCGCGTGCTATGGCTCTGCAGCAGGGCAGGTTGGTCTTGGTGGCAGAAGACAGCGAAATCAATCAGAAAGTAATCCGTCAACAGCTCACGTTGCTTGGATATGCTGCAGATATTGCCAGCAACGGCCTGGAAGCGATGAAACGCTGGGAGAGCGGTGATTATGCGTTGCTGCTCACTGACCTGCATATGCCGGAAATGGACGGCTATCAACTGACCGAGGCTATCCGCGTCGACGAGGACAGCAAGCCTGACAAGCGACGCATCCCGATCGTTGCACTGACCGCTAATGCCCTCAAAGGCGAGGACGAGCATTGTCGAGCCGTCGGCATGGACGATTATCTAAGCAAGCCGGTGCAACTTGTAGACTTGCAAGCCATGCTGGCAAAATGGCTGCCGGCCACCGATACCAGCCCAGTCACACCTGATACACCTGATACACCTGATACACCCGAAACACCCGAAACACCCGAAACACCCGAAACACCCGAAACACCCGAAACACCCGAAACACCCGAAACACCCGAAACACCCGAAACACCCGAAACACCCGAAACACCCGAAAC